>JALOTS010000089.1 GCA_025457785.1 Pontiellaceae bacterium
TCCATCCCCATCAATGTCCCAGGCGTAAGTGACCTCCCGGCCGGATGGAATTGACGTACCACTCGCGTTGAGCGCTTCGATCGTACCTCCTTCCTGTAGAATGGCTTCCGTTATTACCCCGATCTTCAAATTGGCAGCAATATCTCCTGAATTCATCTGTACCGGCTTGTAATCATGGCAGTGCTGTTTTAACCCAATCTAAACGGTTGCCGCTGATTTGGAAAAAAAGCGGTTGCAAATTGCCTGCATGGCAGAGTCTGTTACCTGAAACCGCTCATCCTGCACGCTTTTTCCAATCATCGGACTGGATTTTAAAACCTGCTCTTGGGCGGGTGGGAGAAGGCATCGCCCTTCCCGGTGACGCAACAAAAACGGAACGCTTTAAAATCGCTCTGAGCGCGGTGCTGGATCCCCGCGACTGGGTGGCCCAGAGAAAATTTGAAAGTCTTCCGATTGCCTCCGCGACAGACAAACGCCATATTTGTATCGGCGCGTTTGCGGTGGGAGAAAAATTTTGCGGATTTTACGGAAGAGTTAATACAGCGCCCAAAATCGACGGGCGGGCGCAGGATATCCCGGTGCTGGTCGAAACACCTGATTGATAAGAGGAAAACGTATTATGAACAACGAAGACATTTTTCTGACATGGGCGCCAAATGTATCGCCCTGGTCGGCTTGGGCGAAACCGGTATTGTTTGCATCAATGCGCGGCATTACGTCCGTTCCCAAAAACCAGCCGGATATGTCGCCCGAGTCACCATCCGATGCTGTGTGGCAGGTTTCCTTTGCAAACGACACCGCACTGATTTTGGATCTCCCGGGCGAGACCTCTGTGCGGGCCGGACTGGCCATGGCAGAAAAAGGCTGGCGTCCCGTCCCCTTATTCAACGGATGTCATGCATCCTATCTTTCACGGATGATTGTCGACACCCGACCTTTGATTCAATCGTTGATTTATGGTCTGCCTGTTCTTCAGCAAACAAAACTTTCTGCCGACGCGCCGCCTGCATTTCTTCTGGATCAACGGCGTCTGTCCGGTTCTTCGCTGATCAGCCCGGGCGACTACGATAATCGCTGGTGTATCGTGCCGCAGGATATGCCTTCCGCACGTTACCTGAAACAGGCAGGCATTCGCCGCGTTATTCTTTTCGCGGACACGGTCATGGATGATCTTGCACACATCTTGCGCCGATACGAAGAAGGCGGACTTTTGCTGAGCATCATTCGACCTGCGCAAATGCAGGAAGCATCCTTAAGTGTACCGAAACCGCAATTGTTTCGCTCCATCTGGTATCGCATTCAGGTTCTCTCCGGACTCCGCCGCAATGCGGCTGGCGGATTCGGTGCGCTTATCCCGGAACCCTCAACCTCGCATGGATACGGATAAAGGATTTTTTACAGAAGCAAGTTGACCAACCAGACCAGAAAAGATATATGTGGTCATACAAAAAGGGGGTTGTATGATCATCAACGTATCCGAAGCCAAAACCAATCTGTCCAAACTGATTGACCGGGCGTTTATGGGAGAAGAAGTTATCATCGCCAAAAACAATCTGCCGCTGGTGGACTTAATCCCGCACAAACAGAAAGGGAAACGGAAGCTGGGAACACTGGCTGGCACGTTCAGTGTGCCGGACGACTTTGATGAAGAAGTCTCCGAGATCAACACCCTGTTTTACGGGAATGAAGTATGAGAATCATTCTGGACACTCATATTTTTCTTTGGGCGCTGGCCGAACCGCACCGGATTCCGGAAAAAAAACGCGAAGAGATCAAATCGCCCGCCAATATGATCTACATCAGCTCAATCAGTATTGCTGAAATCATGATTAAAGCGTCGCTGGAAAAACTGAAGGTTGATTTTGATCCGGTGGAGGAGGCGGAAAAATGCGGATTTGAACTGCTCGACTTCAGCGGAAGGGACGCACTCCAGCTTGGAAAACTGCCTTTTCATCACCGCGATCCGTTTGACCGAATGCTGATTTCTCAAAGCCTGGCCACCGGAATTCCGATCATGACGGAGGACTCAAAATTCAGGAGCTACAACTGCCGGATCATCTGAGAAAACGGTTCTCCAAAAAAGTGTCCTGGTTTTAACCTTTTCTCCTGGTTCAACTCATTCTCTGCTTGATACATTTGGCTTTGAAGATTTATCTGACAGGTTCACCGTTTGTTGAAACGGAGTTTTTAACGGGGTTGTTTAACGGATTCTAATCAGAGGTTGGAAAGTTTTTACGACGAATGAAAAAACATCCGGCATTTCACCGTACTGAACTGCTTATTGGCGAAACGGCGTTAGAAAAGCTTGCGGCGACCCGCGTGATCCTGTTTGGCGTCGGAGGGGTCGGAAGCTGGTGCGCCGAGGCGCTGATCCGCTCCGGCGTGGGCCACCTTACCGTTGTTGACAATGATGTCATCTGCGTGACCAATATCAACCGTCAGCTTCAGGCCACGTCAAAAAATATTGGACAGCCGAAGGTGCTGGCATTGCAGGAGCGGTTGCTGGCCATTCATCCGGATGCGGAGGTTCTCGCGTTGCAGAAGGTTTATAATCAGGAAACCCGCGCGGAATTTAATCTGTCATCGTACGATTACGTCATCGACGCGATCGACAGTCTGTCGCATAAGGTCGATTTGATCGCCTCGGCGATGGAAGCCGGAGTTACGCTGTTTTCCGCAATGGGCGCGGCCAACAAACTGGATGCCACGACAATTCGCGTGGACTCGATTTGGAAATCGCAGGGATGCCGGCTGGCGAAATTTGTCCGCAAACGGTTGCGGAGCCGGGGCGTCTCCGGTGACTGCCTGTGCGTTTATTCCGAGGAAATTCTGTCTCCGGTTGAAACCGATCCGACGGATGAAGCGGGCGATGCGTGGAGCGGAACCAAGGCTCAAATCAACGGTTCAATGGTACACATCACCGGCGCGTTCGGATTCAATCTTGCTGGACTGGTTGTGCAGGATGTTGTGCGGAAATTCGGCGGACCATCTACGTCCAACTAAAATTTTCTATACAAAAGGCTGTGAAAAGCGAAACTTTATGTACACCTATAGTCATGTAACCCATGTTTGAGTTAATCAGGAGTCTGCGGGGCTTTGCCGATGCAAAGAACCGGGTGTTTGCTTTGTCGGATCTGAGGGCGTTGCTTCCGGAACATGGGGCGGGTGCATTTAAGTCCGTAGTAACGCGGCTGGAACGACGAGGCGATTTGATCCGGGTTTGCCGGGGAATTTATATTTTGCCTGATTCAACCCTTCGGGGAAGTGATCTTTTAGGGCATACGGCGGCTTCCCTGCGCGCTGGTTTTTTCAATTATCTGAGTTTGGAAACGGTTCTGAGTGAAGCGGGTGTGATCTCACAAATTCCGCTGAACCGCCTTATGCTGATGTCCTCGGGCCGTTCCGGTGTCGTGAATTGCGGGGCATACGGGATCAGCCGTTTTTGAGTGAAAAAGAGCGGGTGCGGAGCCCCGCGTTCCCAGCGATAGGCGCATGTTCTGCGGCTTTGTCGTGGGGGCTCAGTGAGATCAGCATGAGCGACCAGAAGCAGAGCACGAAGTTAGATTCTCCGTTTGGAGAAACGAGAGATTTTTTACCACAAAGGAACCTCCGAGGCGTTCAGAGGCAAATGGTTCTCCGGATTTCGATCCCGTTTGTGGTTGGAGATTCTCTGCCTTACTCCGAAGTTTTCTCCAGCGAAGCGGGTGGTGGAAAAATACTCATTTCCGCTTGCGGCGTTTCTGCGGTCTGGCTCCGCGCGGGCGGTCGCCGGTCAGGGTAACCTGCAGTTTTTTCTTTTTGCTGCGCGGGCCGGTCTTTTTGCCGGCAGTATATGCGGCGGCGGCTTTTTGTCCTTCGAGGTTGAAGTCGATGAATTTACGGGTCAGATCGACGTTGACCAGTTCGACATTGACGATATCGCCGATTTTGAATGTCCGGCGGGTGCGCTGTCCGGTGGCGCGGGTTTTTGCGCCGTTCACATCGTAGCGGTCACCGGTGATGGAGGCGAAGGGCACCAGCCCGCGCTGAATGGTGTCGGTGAGTTCAACAATAAATCCTTTGTTCAGAATGCGGATGATGCATCCGGGGTAGGGGCCGGTTTCACCCTGACGGAGCAGGTTGTTGTAATACTCGACGCGGCGCAGCTCGATGCTTTCCTTTTCGGCGGCATCGGCTTCAGCTTCGGTCAGGGTGCAGTGGATAGCGATGTTTTCGATGTCTTTGCTGCGGCAGGGCGACGGCTTTTTTTTCTCCAGTGCGCTGAGCAGGCGGTGGATGACGAGGTCGGGATAGCGGCGGATCGGCGAGGTAAAGTGGACGTAGTCTTCGAAGGCGAGGCCGAAGTGGCCTTTGGGTTCGGCGGAATAGCCGGCGCGTTTGAGGTTGCGCAAAACGGCGAGGCTTCCGGTGTATTCCAGCGGAGTTCCTTCGATTTTTTCCATGACCCGGTTGATATCGGCGCGTGTCATCGGCAGGGCGTTGATTCCGAGTGCCTGCAGTTCCGCGCCCATCTGCGCCCACTGCTCATCGTCCGGTTCTTCGTGGATGCGGTGGATGGCAGGCCATTGCGCCTCTTTGAGTTTTCGCGCAACGGCCACATTGGCCAGCAGCATGCACTCTTCAATGAACTGATAGGCTTCTTTGGCTTCGCCTTTTTTAATGGAGGCGACTTTGCCTTCTTTATCGAGCAGGCATTTGATTTGCGGCGTGTTGATTTCGAGCGAGCCGGCGGCGGTGCGCCGGGCGCGGGCCGCGCGGGCCAGCGGACGGAGCATTGCAATGGCTTTGGCAACCCGCGTCGGAATGTTGTGGTCCTCCTTGCCGTCGAAGAGCGCCTGAACCTGCTCATAGGTCAGGCGGGCATCGGAATGGATGATGGAGCGGCAGCTTTCCGCGCTGAGCATTTGTCCCTGATTGTCGAGCAGAATTTCGACGGTATGCGCCAGACGGTCAACGTTCGGATTGAGGCTGCAGATGCGCGTGGTCAGCTCGGTCGGCAGCATCATGACGACGCGGTCAACGAGGTACACGCTGTTGCCGCGATGCAGTGCTTCCTTGTCGAGCAGCGAGCCGTGCGGCACAAAGTGGGCGACATCGGCGATATGCACGGAGAGTTTCCATCCATTGGAAACTTTTTCGATGGAGATGGCATCGTCGAAATCGCGCGCGGTTTCGGGGTCGATAGTGAAGGTCAGCCGCTTGCGCAGATCGGTCCGGTTTTCATAATCTTCAGGGCGCAGTTCGTGCGGCATTTTGGCGGCTTCGGCGAGAACCTCGTCTGAAAAGTGCTGCTGAAAACCGTGTGTGCGCAGGATGCACTGCATTTCGACGTTCGGATCGTCGCGATGACCCAGTGCTTCGATGACGGTTCCGGTGAGCGGTTTGAACGGATCGTTCCATTCGTTGAGCCGGACCACGACCTTGTAATCTTCCGGCGTTTTCTCAAGTCCTTTTTCCCAGCCGGACACGCGGATATCCTGAACCAGTTGCAGGCTGTCGGGAACAACGAAAGCAAAGCAGGGGCTGCGGTGCAGCAGTCCGACAATATCGGTGTTTTTACGTTCGAGCACTTCAATCACCCGGCCTTCGCGGTTTCCAAACCTTGGAGCATTCGGCCCGCCCCGGCTTCCGCGCCGGGCCGGCGCAGCTTTCGGGAACAGTTCGATGGAGACGCGGTCCTCGTGAAGCGCGCATTTCAGATCGTCGCCCGCGATGTAAACGTCTTCGCCGCCGTTGTCGGGGGTAAACAGACCAAATCCTTTTTCCATCACGCGGACGCTACCGGTGATTGCCTGCTGTGAAACCCTGTTTCCTGCGGCCCAGCGGTTTTTACGCAGGCGGAGAGCCTGCCCTTGTTTTTCGAGATGGATCAAAGTCTGTCGCAGTTTATTGCGTTCAGTTTCGTGCAGTCGCAGTGTTTTGGCCATCTCGGGGCGGGTCAGCGGCTGGTATTTCGGTTTGTTCAGAAGTGTCAGGATACGTTGTTCAAGCGGTATAGTTGTCATGGGCCGGAGCTTAGCGTTCAGAGCGGCTGAGCCGCAACCAAATTCAGAACGCGTTCAAAATTAAATCCCTCTGCCGGTAATAATTCCGGTTCGTGTGCAGCAAAAACTTGATTTCTTTCAATTTAAACGCCACTGTCAGTCAACAGAAGGAGGCGTTATGGCTGTTACTCAGAAACAGATTGCAGAAAAACTGGGCGTGTCTGTCACTGTGGTCTCCCGGGTGCTGTCCGGGAAAGCGGAGGAGGTCGGGATTTCGCAGGGAGTCATCAGCCGGGTAATGAACGAGGCCGAGGAACTTGGCTACGTTTCCGGCGCGGCGGCCCTGTCAATTAAAGGCAAGGCGTCCCGAACCATCGGCGTGGTGGTTTATGATTTTAACGATCCCTTCTTCGGCTCTCTGATAAAGCAGATTCAGATCGAGGCGCGCAAACACAACTACTCGCTGCTGCTGGCTGGGTTCCTCAGCCAGAATCCGGATGAACAGGATTTGCAGCCGCTCTATAAACACGCTGTCAGCGGGATTATTATCCTGGGATCGGACACCAAGACCGAATGGCTGCATAAATTTCGGCACTGTCCGATCACCCGGATCGGACATGGTTTTCCCGAAGAAAACAGCCTGAGAATAACGGTGGATGAAGACGATGCGGCCGGACGGCTTATGCAGTATCTTGCGGCCGGCGGACGAAAAAATCTGATTTGCATTTCCGGCGCACGGCCGGTGCACCGGTTGCGGCAGGAGGCGATGGAAAAAGCAGCGTCCGCCGCCGGTCTTCCGCTGTTTTCCGTCGTGTCCGCAGAGAAAAATTCGCTGCTGATCGGACGGCAGGTTACACAGCAGTTGCTGAGCACCGCGTCACTTCATGATTACGCGCTCGTTTGCGTCACCGATCAGATTGCAATGGGGGCGCTGCATACGCTGAACGATGCGGACATTTCTGTTCCCGGACAGATTGCGGTAACGGGATTTGATGACATTCCGACGGCTGAACAGTTTATTCCGACTATCACGACGGTCCGTCAGCCCACAGCCGATATGGTGCGGATTGCTGTCGAGGCGATTGTGAGACAGGAAGAGCCGGGAGGAGAACCGGAAGAGATTCTGCTTCAGGCGGAACTGGTCGTCAGAGACTCCGCCTGAGTCTCGTGCGGCTCAGTGTCGCGGGGTGCTTTTGGAATTCGGCGGAGTTGTATTGGACGGTACCCACGAAACTATGAAGGAGAGTATATGAATCGGTTTGTTCTGGCAGGTTTTCTGGCAGTGAGCGTTTAGATTCACGCCGAAGGACGAATTGATTCGGGTATATACGGGCGATGCGTTCGATCTTGTGGGCAGCCGCACACGGACGGATTACAGGATCGATACGTCTCAAAAATGGTGTGACGAAACCTTTGAGATCAAACCGCGAAACCGCAAAGAAAAGGAAGCCGTAACAATCCGTGTAACGGAGCACCTTTACCGCCGGGTGAACCGGGAAATCGCCGTGACGGCCTGCCCCTTTGTAAAAACAGACAGTCAGGCGATGGAATTCCGGGTTCAACTCTCGCCCGGTGAAGAAACGGTCATCACCTGCCGGGTGCATTATTCCTGGTGAATTTTCCGGGGTCCTTCACGGGTTTTGACTGTACGGGAATACGCTGAAACGCGGACTGCAGCCGGATTGTTTATTCCAGACATCGGAAATCGCGGGCTTGTCGGCGCGGATGGAAACTGGAATGATGCGTGACATGTTGAGCCGTTTAAACATTCGTAATCTTGCGCTGGTCGATAACGTATCGGTTTCGTTTCAAAACGGACTTTCCGTCATCAC
>JALOTS010000090.1 GCA_025457785.1 Pontiellaceae bacterium
GGTAAACGTCTCCGCCCCGTCCGCCTGAGGCATTGCGGCCGACTCCCTCAGCAGAGGGGAATGCCGGCAATGCGGCGAGAGACAACCCGCCTGCCAGCAGCAGCACGGTCACAATAGATAACATGAACTTCTTCATTCCAATCTCCTCCTTCTGTTTGTTTTTTCTGTTCCAAACATCGCCATCATGCATCGGGCACAATGCGACCAACCTGCTGAGAGTGGCTTTTTTTCGGGATCGGCGCATGTCCCGGCCGATCAAAAAGAATGAAAAACCGTTTTTGCAATCTCTACTCTTGAAAAACGAAAAATTCCTAACCCTTGATTGTATAATCTTCGTTCGAAGAGTCAATCATTTTACGCAGCAAAAAAGTATGTTCATAACGTGTTGAATGAAAATATGTTGTGCAATAAAAAAACTGTTGAAAAAGATAAAACCTGACAACAGATAACAAGACAGCTCGACAGGGGCCAGATTTTGCAAGAAAATCTCTTTTACGGTAATCCCGCCTCGCGGTGTTTCGCGGCGATGGTGCCGGCCAGTGCGTCGAGTTCCGCCAGCGCCGGCGCACGCGGAACCCCTTTGGTAATGACCGCGCCGACGATTTCCGCTTTAAGCGACGGCAGCAGTTCCGCCGCCTTCTGCAACGGCCCCGGACTCCATCCGTAGGAGCCGATCACCGCCACAAACTTCGCTTTGGGCTTCAGCCGGTCGATCAGAAACGCGACGTTGACCGCAACCGGATGCAGCGCAGCCATAACCACCGACGAACCGAGCACGATGGTTGCGGCATCCGTCAGCAGTCCCGCCAGTTCATTGAGCGGCGCAGTGACAAGATCTTTCAGCTCCGTTCTCACCCCGCGTTTTTCAAGGGCGGTCTGAAGATGTTCGGCCATGATTCTGGTGTTGCCGTGCGTCGAAACATAGGCAATCAGCGCAAGATTTTCCGGTTCACCGCGCATCCATTTTTCGTACAGGTCGAGGATGATCTGCGGCTGGTCGTAAACCGGGCCGTGACTCGGGCAGATGTACTCAATGTCAAGCGTCTTGATCCGGTCGAGATGCTTCGCCGTCATTCTGGAATAGAGCATCATGATCTGAACGTAATACTCTTTGGCCCCTTTATAGACATCCGGGTTATCCCCGGCAAAAAGCTCTGTGAACGAATGATGCGAGCCGAGAAAGTCGCACGGGAAAAGCATTTTGTC
The DNA here is from genome assembly GCA_025457785.1 of Pontiellaceae bacterium. GTDB lineage: Bacteria > Verrucomicrobiota > Kiritimatiellia > Kiritimatiellales > Tichowtungiaceae > Tichowtungia. The sequence goes on from JALOTS010000090.1 coordinate 1,207, forward strand.
TTCCGGAATATAAGTGATGGCGGTTTCCGGCCAGTGCACCCACGGGCAGTGCATAAAGCGGACGGTTTTGTTTCCCAGCGAGACTTCGCCGCCATCTGCAACCACCTGAATCCGGTCCTCGGGAATATCCATCAGATCCAGCAGCATTTCCTTGTTCTTTTGCAGACAGAGCAGAACAGCCTTTGGATATTTTTCCATCAGCGCCGGGATGGAGCCGGAATGATCCTGTTCGGCGTGATGCGAGATAATGTAATCAATTTTTTCGACACCTTCGAGATTCGCCAGCAAAACGTCCAGAAACTCCGGCTCAACCGTATCGAACAGAGCGGTTTTCTCGGATCCGGTCACCAGATAGGCGTTATAAGTGGTTCCCTGCGGCAGCGGCAGCAGTCCGTCAAACACGGCACGGGCAGGGTCAAGCGCCCCGACCCAGAAAACATCCTTTTTAATCGCAATTTTACTCATAAAAACCTCCCTTAAAGATGAGCTTACAGCTTTCCATTTACCGGCCCTTCTGACAACTCCATACTGAAATCAATTGAACAAAATGCGCGTTTAAAAGACCTATTTCCATTACAATCGGGACGATGAAGCGACGACGTATAATTCAACGGGCGCTGCTGCTCCTTGGCGCAGTGATTGTGCTGGTCTGCATCAGCCTGAATCAATCCGGCGTACGGCCTGACTCTCCGGCGCCCGTGCTCCAGCCGCCCGGGACCGAATTGCCGCAAATCAGGGACTTTGACCCTGAAATCCTGTCCCTGCAAAAGAAACCGCCGGATGAGGTACCGGCACCAAAACCCCGTTATTCCGAACCCGTCCCGAAACAGTCTGTCCCTCTGAACCGGAATCAAGATCTGTCTGAACAGTTCATGATCCGTGCCCTGCCCGCACTCTTTAACAGCCAGGAAGGCAGCGCCTCCGATGCGGCTGAACTATTCGGAGGCGGCGGTCCGCGCAACGTTGAGCTGAACAGCGAATGGCTGATAAAACATCTAATTTCCAGTCAGGCCCTGCCGTCACTCCGCCTGAGGGTTCTTCAGGATCCGTTCACCGGCGAATACCGGATTTCCGGCGGAGCCGTCGCCCTGCCGGGATCCGGACTGGAGGCCGGATATGAAACCGAAACTGACAGCGACGGTTACAAAGCCACCCTCCAATGGAAAAAATCCTTCTAAAAGGCTTTGTTCGCGGCGATGAAGAGGTATAGTTCGAGTTTTGCTGGGGGTGCCCCGTTCCGCCGATGGCGGGAAACGTAGAATCTGAAATTTGGATTTGCTGCGGGAGCTGAGAAACCACCCTTTGAACCTGCGCGGGTTATGCCGCGAAGGGAAGCGAACGGACCCGGTGCCGCTCTCTTCCCTCACTGATTAGAGAGAAAAGAGCGATGAACAACCATTCTGATTACGGCCCGTATTTTCCGCATTCGCGTAAAATCTACATCGACGGCACACAGCCCGGCGTACGCGTTCCCTTCCGCGAGATCGAACTGGCCCACACCCTTCACGACGACGGCACGCAAAAAACATTCAACCCTCCGATCCGTGTTTATGACACCGCCGGCCCGCTGACTGAAGGCCCCCTGCCCGCGCTGCGCGCCCCGTGGGTTTCCGGGCGCAAACACGCCACCCAGCTCGAACTCGCCCGGGCCGGAACCATCACGCCCGAAATGGAATTTGCCGCTATCCGCGAGTTTGGGGGTCAGTCCTTGAATTTTGATGACATCAGAATTCAAGGACTGACCCCTCAAGAATTCGTTCGCGCGGAAATCGCCGCCGGGCGCGCCATTATTCCGCTCAACCGCCGTCATCCGGAAGCCGAACCGATGATTATCGGACGGAAGTTCCGCACGAAAATCAACGCGAACATCGGCAACTCCGCGCTCGGCTCCTCGATTGAAGAGGAACTCGAAAAAATGCGCTGGTCGGTTCTCTGGGGTGCAGACACGGTCATGGATCTCTCGACCGGAAAAGACATTCACGAAACGCGCGAAGCCATTCTGCGCCACTGCCCGACACCCATCGGCACCGTCCCGATTTATCAGGCACTCCAAAAAGCCGGCGGCGAGATCAGTGCGCTGACGTGGGAAATCTACCGCGAAACGCTCATCGAGCAGGCCGAACAGGGCGTCGACTATTTCACCATCCACGCCGGGGTTTTGAAAAAGCATATTCCGCTCGCCGCCAGACGGCTCATCGGTATCGTCAGCCGCGGCGGATCAATCATGGCGCAATGGATGCAGAATAAAGGCGAAGAAAGCTTTCTCTACACGCACTTCGAAGAAATCTGTGAACTGATGCAGAAATACGACATCACCTTTTCGCTCGGCGACGGACTGCGGCCCGGATGTCTGGCCGATGCCAACGACGAGGCGCAGTTCGGCGAACTGAAAACCCTCGGCGAACTCACACAGATTGCATGGAAACACGGCTGTCAGGTCATGATTGAGGGCCCCGGACACGTCCCGATGCACAAAATCAAAGAGAACATGGATCGCCAGCTTGAAGACTGCTTTGAAGCACCATTCTATACGCTCGGCCCGCTCGTCACCGATCTCGGTGCCGGCTACGACCACCTGAACAGCGCCATCGGCGGCGCCATGATCGGCTGGTACGGCTGTTCCATGCTCTGCTATGTTACACCGAAAGAACACCTGGGCCTGCCGAACCGGGACGATGTCCGCGAAGGTGTTGTTGCGCACAAAATCGCCGCGCACGCCGCCGACCTGGCCAAGGGCATTCCCAACGCGCAGGATCGTGACGATGCCATCAGCCGCGCCCGCTTTGAATTCCGCTGGGAAGATCAGTTCAATCTCTGCTTCGATCCCGAACGGGCCCGCCGTTTCCGCGAGCAGTCCATGCCGCCCGGCGAAAAATTTGAAACCAAACAGCGCTACTGCTCCATGTGCGGTGAAAAATTCTGCTCCATGAGAATCAACCACGACATCCGGAAGAAACAGGTTCCGCTCCTTGGAAACAGCGGTTTTTCTCCGTGCAAGCGAAGCAGACTGTTCTTCGGCAGGAGTGAGACGGAACCTTCGGCTGAAAATTCTGCGGGCCGGTAATCTTTTCATAATCCTGCCTTTGGTAACGTCCGAACAATTCAACAGAAAGGAGGGTTGCCTATCGATAAACAACTGCAACGTTTAAATGTATCACTGTAAAAATTTTCAGAAAAACCAAACCAAAGGAGAAACATGAAAACCAAAGTTTTATTGACCGCGCTTATTAGCATACTGCTTGCCGCCGGAGCCAACGCCGGTTTGTTCGGACTAATGAAAGACAAAGATAACGACAAGGACGAAAAGGTGGCAATCAAAGACCTTCCCCCGGCCGTAACCAAAACGGTTCTCCGGGTCTTCCCTCAGGGTGAGCTCAAAGAAGCCGAAAAGGAAGAGGACGACGGCGAACTGATCTACGAAGTCAAAGTTCTGTTCGAAAAAAACCTTTATTCCATTGAAACGTCCGCTGACGGATCATTGATTAAAGCGAAACGCGAAAAAGATGAAGACGACGATGAAGAAGACGATGAAGAAGACGATGAAGAAGACGACTGTGAAAAAAAGGAAGACTCTGAAAAGGACACCGATACCGTTATCTCCATGAAGGAGCTTCCCCCCGCGGTGAAAGCCCTGGCGGAAAAGGAAACGGCCGGCTGTAAAATCAAGGAGGTGGAGAAGGAAATGAAAGACGGCAAAGTGATCTATGCGATTACTTATCTTGATAAAGCAGGCGTTTTAATGGAACTTGAATATGCGGACAACGGAACCTTGATCTCCAAAGCTGAAGAAAAAGACTGACCGCACGCCTTTCATAAATAACGAGTCACCGGAACGGAATCGTATCCGGTGACTTGCAACTGTTTCCATGAATTGATTTTCCCGCCGCAACAGTCTATTTTCCCGAAAACAAACGGATGCCCCGATGAGAATTCTGATTGCCGAAGATTCCCGCTCCCTGTTGCGCTCGCTGCAAACTGCACTGCGTAAAACAGGATATGCGGTGGATGCCGCAGAGGACGGCGAGGCCGCCTGCTGGCTGGCGGAGTCCAATCCGTACGATGTAATCCTGCTGGATCTGATGCTTCCCAAACTCAGCGGACTGGAACTTCTTCATCGCCTGCGAAATACGGGAAATCAAACGCCCGTGCTGATTCTTACAGCACTGGATGCCGTGGATGACCGGGTGAAAGGACTCAAAACCGGCGCCGATGATTATCTGACCAAGCCGTTTGCTCTGGAGGAGCTTTTAGCGCGGGTGGAAGCCCTGCTCCGCCGGAAGCACGGCACAAGAAGCCCTCATCTTCGGCTGGGAAATCTAACCATTCATACCGCCAGTCATACAGCGGAACTCGGCGGACGGCAACTCTCTCTTCAGCCCCGTGAATACGCCTTGCTGGAATATCTGACATCCCGCCCCGGCACCCTTGTTACCCGGACAGACATCGAAGCGCATTTATACGACGAAAACTCAGAGGTGTTCAGCAACACGATCGATTCCGCAATCTGTATGCTGCGGAAAAAAATGACGGTTCCAAACCAGGAGGTTTTCATCCGCACCCGTAAAGGCCTCGGTTATGTGCTGGAGGTTCAGACGTGAAAAAATCGATTCGCAGGCAATTGATGATCGCGCTGATCATGAGCACCGGAACATTAATGATTCTCGGTTCCGGCACCTTCTACATTCTGATCGAACGGGCGCTTCTCACACAGTTTGACCAGGCCCTGTTGATGAAAACCAAAATGCTCACCCTGTTCCCCGAAGTTGAACGTGACGGGATCAGTTTAGAATTTACCGAGCGCCCTTTACCCGAATTTGAACGGCCTGAACTGGGTGAATACTACCAGATCTGGCTGCACGGCGGCACCGTACTTTCCAAGTCGCACTCTCTGGGGAATGCCTCCCTCGAACCGCAATACGGCACCTTGGAAAACCCTGTTTTCCGGAATATTCAACTGCCCGGCGGACGCGCCGGACGGGCCATCGGAGTCGGCTTTCTGCCGACCAAAGAAATAAAAAACCATGCGGTCACCGATTCTCCGGAAAGCCCGTTTGCCATGATTCTTGTTTTTGCCCGCGACCGAACTCCGCTGGATCATCTTTTAACCGAAGTGCGTCTGGGAATCATCATGACCGGATGCATTTTACTGGCGCTGACCGGGTGGATTGTCAACCGGACGCTGCGCAACGGGTTGGCGCCGATCAACAGACTGACACAGGAAGTGGAATCGCTGGATGCCCACTCTCTGACTTCCGCACAGATCACCACCAACCACCTGCCCGCTGAACCTATTCCCATCGCCACGGAACTGACCTCACTGATCGGACGGCTGAACGAAGCCTTCCAGCGGGAGCGACGGCTTACATCCGACATTGCGCATGAAATCAACACCCCGCTTTCCGAGTTGCGCACGGCATCCGAAGTGGCCATGAAATGGCCGGATGATTCTGAAATCACCCGGAATCTGGCGCAGCAAACGCTGGAATCCGTGACCAACCTGCAAAATGTGACCGGTAAACTGCTGGAACTGGCCCGTCAGCAAAATGCCTTATCCCTCGACCGGTACGAAGTGGATCTTGCGGCTCTATGGGCGGAAACCCGAAGCCGGTATGCCGCAAAATTTCAAAACCGGAAACTGGTTCTGAATGAAATTTTTCCGGCAAAAGCCCTGATAAAAAGCGATTCGGTGCTGCTCCGGATCGTTCTGGACAATCTGTTGGAAAACGCCATGGAGTACAGCCCGGACGGGGCAGCCATTCGTTGCACCTTATCTGTTTCAGCAGACGATTCCTGGCGCCTCGTTATGGAAAACCCCAATACCGCCTTGAGCCATGCCGACCTGGAGCATCTCTTTGAACCGCTCTGGCGTCATGATTCCTCGCGCACTTCCTCCAAACACTGCGGACTGGGCTTGGCACTGGTAAAAACCATTGCTGCCCGGCTTGGAATGAACGTTTACGCCTGCCTGCCCGATCCGGACACCTTCCGCCTCGTTTTAGATTCTTCGAACGAAGGTTCCAGAACAAAATAGGCGTGTTTTTAAACCCGTTGCATTGTACAATTCTTCGGTTGAGGCGCTTGTTTCCACGGGAGTTCTTATAAATTCTGACGCAGCAATCCCCGAAGAAAAAAGCCGAATCCGTCGAAAGGGTTTTGTTTATCTGTATAAAAAGGAAACGTGAGGCATGTCTTTATTTAAAAAAGTTTTTCCCGGTTTAATCGGTCTGCTCGCCGGCCTGTTCTCTCAAGGGCAGGTCATCAACGAGTTTATGGCATCCAACAGCACAAATTTTCCAACCGCCGGAGGGCAGTATGAGGACTGGATTGAAATTCACAACACCAGCAGTGCAACGCTGAATCTGGGCGGATGGTATCTGACGGACGATCCGGCCAATCTGAGAAAATGGGAATTTCCATCCATTGCCAAAACAAAACTCGCTCCGTACGCTTACCTGATTGTTTTTGCTGATGACTCAGGTGTTTCCGTAATCAGCAACGAGCTCCATGCGAGTTTCAAACTCAGCGCGGGCGGCGAATATCTGGCGCTGGTCAACAGCGACAACGAGGTCATCCATC
>JALOTS010000091.1 GCA_025457785.1 Pontiellaceae bacterium
GGTTGCGGAACGGACCGCGCTCAATTTCATCCAGCGCATGACCGGCATCGCCACCCTGACCCGCCGCTACGTGGAAGAAGCCAATAATCCTGACGTGCAGATTCTGGATACACGTAAAACCACGCCGACGCTGCGACGGTTTGAAAAATATGCGGTGGTTTGCGGCGGCGGAACCAATCACCGCTACGGTCTGTTCGACCGCATTCTGATTAAAGACAACCATCTCATACACTGGGTCCGCGAGGGCGGCACGCTGGCCGAAGCCGTTACGAAGTCGCGTAAAAAATATCCCGGACTTCCGGTTGAAGTGGAAGTGGACACCATCGAACAGCTCAAAGAGGTGCTGGTTGCAAAGCCCGACTGGATCCTGCTCGATAATATGCCGCCGCTTAAGCTGCGCGAGTGCGTCAAGCTCTGCGCCGGCATTTGTAAAACGGAAGCCTCCGGCGGCGTAACTCTCAAAACCATCCGTGAGATTTCCAAAACCGGTGTTAATGCGGTTTCGGTCGGCGCACTGACGCACTCCGCGCCATCGGCTGACCTCGCGCTTGATTTCATCTAACAACCGCAAAACATGGAAAAGTGACAGGATAATGGACGATAAGATAATTTCTAAATTTATCGTAAAAAATAATCCTGTTGTCCATCATTCTGTAAAAATGAAAACTACACTCGTTATCGACATCGGCAACACCAGCACATCGCTGGCGGCGGCGCACGGCCTGAGGCTTTCGGGCGTTCAGCGTACACCTTCGACCGAGCCTGCGCTTAAGCTGCGCAGCGTACCCGAACGGGCTGTGATTGCCTCAGTCAAGCCCGGTGTGAATAAATGCTGGGTCAAATTTCTCAAAGGGCAGGGCATCACTGCCATTTATTGGGTCAACCATCACACGGAGCTCGGCGTTGCGGTGTCCTATCCGAAACCCGAAACCATCGGCGCCGACCGGCTGGCCAATGCCTGCGAAGCCGCCGCAATGTATGGCGCGCCCGTCGTTGTATGCGACTTCGGTACCGCGCTCACCTTTGACATTATCAGAAAAAAGGAAGGCTATGTCGGCGGGATCATCTGCCCCGGATTGCCGCTTATGTTCGACTATCTGGCCGAAAAAACCGCCTTGCTGCCGCACATCAGGCCGGTCAAAACCACGCAGGTGATTGGACGCAGCACCGAAGAGGCCATGCGCATCGGTGCGCATCTCGGCTATCTCGGCATGGTCAAAGAAATTTTGACACAGCTCAGAAAAGAGCTGGGCCGGGGGATAAAAGTCTGTGCAACCGGCGGGTTCGCCGGATGGGTCTTTGACGGATGGGATCACCCGGTCCCGGTTGATCCGCAATTAACGCTTAAAGGGCTCGCCCGCATCGCGCTTCTGAATAATAACGACAGCTCCTTCAAGTGACGCGACTGCCTGCCGCGTTGCGGCTTGGTTCAATCGTTGCCGCTGAAACGCGGCTGTAAGATGTCACCTGCAACGGCTTGTCCGGCTTTCCGTCTGTATTCATCAGATGGGAAAATCCGGCGGCCAGCATCATGTTGCGACAGTCCAACGTCGTAATTTCATTGCTTTGTCGCCAAAGAGCCGTGGTGAAACCCTCCTTAGCCTTGATGAAATCTTCTTCTGTCTGCTGCTCCGGTTCGCCGGCTTCCGGGAAAAATGCATTTGCTCCGCTGAACAGGCCGGCCACGTTCGAGACATTGACGGCAATGCTTTTAACATTTTCCCTGCCGATTGTCGCCAGCGCGACAACGGCCGCAACCTGACCCAGTCGGGACAGGCTGACTTGTCCGTGGCGGTACAAAGGCGAGCCGGGAACCGGGAACCGCTGCATCACTCCGTGCTGCGCACATGGCAGATCCACCCCGAGCCACATTTGCTCCGCGAGTTCATCGGGTGTGTGCTCCGGTCCGAGCGGCTCGCACATGTTATACCATGACAGTCCGGTTTCGAGAATGCGTTCAATCGTCGCCCGGCGTTCGGCGGGTGTCATGCCGGAATCAATGCCTTCACGAATCCGGCAGACATGGTAGGCGCCCGAAACTCCCGCATCCTTTAATTCCCTCAACTGCGAAAACGAGATGTCTCCCACATTGGCGAGAATTTCCAGATGCGCCGGTATTCGATGACGCAATTCCGCGCAGAGATCACGGAACCACTCAAACCCGAAACGGTGCATTGTCATAAGAAAGACTCCGGATGCTCCACCGTCCGCGAAGCGTTCACAGCGGGCGACAATCACGTCCGCATCGAGAAGTGTTGCTTCGATTGATGTGTGCGATTTACCGAAAAAGCAGAACGCGCAGTCGCCTTCGCATGGCGCCATATCAACGCCAATCTGTCCAAGCAGCAATCCGCTGTTTGCAAATCGGCGGCGGCTCACCGCCGTGGCGGTGGCACGAAGCAGAGATGCCTCCAGTGAGTTTTCAGGAAGAGCCAGTAGTTGGCCGGCCTCAGCTCTGGTGATGGGTTTGCCGTCAGCAGCGCTCCTGAGTATGTGGTTCACATTTTTTTGTGTCATGAGTTTCCTCGTTTTCGCGTCCGGATCCGAAGTGCGGGGAACAGGTGTGATTCCACAGGGATGGACTATTTGCTGACATGGAACTGCAGGCATATTGCCAATGCGGAGATCATGAAAGATTTATTCACTTTTATCCGGCGGTGCCGAGGAAGTCGTAGCTGAGCTTGGTCTGGAAGAGGGCGATTTTTGACAGCACGTTCTGCAGGTTTTGCCGTTCAATATCGGTTAGAGTGTCGATGTCAACGAGATCGGTCTGGGACGGCATGCTGTCGGTTGCGATGAGCGGCGTGTAAAAGCGAAGCTGCCAGAGGTAATTGAAAATATAACTCAGTTCGAGTCCGGTTTGCGGCTGCAGAATTTTCAGCTCCTGAAGCCGCCGTATCCGGTCAAGCGTTCCAACCTCCGGAAGATTGTTTTTGAGCGCATAGATTCGCGCAAAGGTTTCAATCGGTTTTAGATTTTCTTTGATGTTGATGGTTTTCTTCCCGTCCTGCTGCTGTGTTTTCAGGTTTCCGAAGAGAGTAAGCGGCGCTTTGTACTGCAGACAGTTGCCGGCATAATGCATGAAAAATTCCGGATTGTTTTGTGTCAGGGATTGAACATATGTTTTAAGTTCCTGAACGAGGTCTTCGCTGCCGGATGCACAGCGCATATCGAGAAAGACGTTTACTTCCAGAATCGATTGCGGCGTTGCTTCCTGAATCCATGTTTTAAAATGCTGTTTCCATTCCGACAGCGAGAGGCACCATTTCGGGTTGGCCGCCATGATGCCGCCGGGGCAGTAGGGGCAGCCCGCCTGCTTGAGCCGTCCGCAGACTTCTTCGCCGATTCGAAGAAATTTGCGGCGTATTTCGCTGAGTTGACCGGCGGGCACATCGGCGAAAATCAGGGCATTATCCTGATCGGAAAAGAGCGTCATATCGTGACGGGCATTGCTGCCGAGCGAAAGGAAGGCAAAGGGAACCGCCGGGGCCGGTGCGGACTCAAGCAACAATGCGATAAATTTGCGGATGGCGGCATCAAACGATTCGCCGATGATTTGGCGCAGAATGTCCGTGCGGGTTCCGCTATCGGTCAACGTGCGGATGCGGGCCGGAAGTTCTTTCAGATGATGTACCGCTTCACCGGCGGAGCGGCTTTGCTCAATGCGATCCTGCAGTTCGTTGTACGGACGTTCATCGGGAGCCAAAGGTGCCGTACTGTGGAATCCCCGCAGGGTTTCCTCATGTCCGCGGGAGAGTCGATTGAACAGAATGACATGTCCGTGTTTGTGCGAAAAGAAAAGCCGCGAGGTGGAAATCCAGATATCCAGCGTCCTGCCGTCTTTGGTTTGTACAACGGCCTCAAATTCAGCGGAGGAGGCTTCCCCCGCATAGAGTTTATGCAGGTGGTCGGCGGCGAAGGTGTTGATATCGCGACCGGGCGCAAGCAGGTCGCGAATATCCATGGCGGCCAGTTCGATCTCGCTGTAGCCGGTTAAATGGCGGATAGCCTGATTGGAATAAACCGTTTTGCCGTCCACTTCGAGCAGGGAGCCTTCGCTGGAGGCTTCCACCAGTGCGCGGTAACGGTCTTTGGCTTCGCGCAGACCGCTTTCGGCCTGCGTGCGGTCATGCTCGATTCGCCGGCTTTGGAAGATCAGGTTTCCAAGAAGGATGAAGAGAGCGAGGGCAATGAGGCCGTCGGCAATCAACAGCTTGCTGGAGAGGCGCGAGATTTCCGCCTCGACATCTTGAATGTAAACTCCGGTACCGATGATCCAGTTCCATTCCGGGATGCCGAGCACATACGAGAGTTTGGGTGCGGTGCGGGTTGAATCGTCCTTCCATTGCCAGCGGTATTCCAGATAGCCTTGGCCGCTGTTTTTTACCAGCCGGACGAATTCAACAAAAAGGCGTTTGCCGCTTTTGTCGGCACTGTCGGTGTAGGTGGTCAGATCACGACCGATCAAATCCTGGCGGTAAGGGTGCATGATCATGGTCGGATGCATGTCGGTGATCCAGAAATAGTCTTTGCCGTCGTCGCCATAGCGTAACTGAGCCAGCTCGGCGGCGGCTTCGGCCTGTGCGTCTGCACGGGTCATTTCACCGGTTTGCTCCTGATGCACATAAAAGGCGATGGCGCTGGCGGCGGTCTGAGTCAGCTCGCGGATCAGCACTTTCTTCTGTGTCATCATGTTCTGCCGGAAGAGCGGGACGATGATAGTAAAGGATGACACAGCGAATAGAACAGCGGCGAAGACAGTCGGCCAGACAATGCGCCAGTAGAATCCGGAAGAAAGCCTGGGCATGTTCTGTTTAGAGTAGGTTTTGCCTTTAAAATAGTCTGCCAGCTCAGCTTCGCTCAAAATGGCTTCGTGAAGCTCTCCGTTTCGGGTTTCATGGTATTTTTCGGTAAAGGTTCCGTTTTCAAAATCCTCCTGATGCGGCATGTAACCCTGATAGTCGTCTTTGATGTGACTCTCAAAAACGGCCTGAATCTGTTGGCGGGTGTAGCGGCCTTGGAAAATTTTAAAGGCATCCTGCAGTGCTTCGGCGCAATGGCGGTATTTGCGGTGATTGTAAGGATCGAATTCAGGCTTAATTCCGCGTTGCTGGCTGTCTTCGAAACTTTTGGCATCAAAGAAGCCGTCGATCCATTGATGGATATCTTCGGCACGCAGGCCGGTCAGAGCCTCGCTTCGATCTGCATGGTAAGCAATCTGCATGGACAGCATCATAGATTCTTTGGTTCAGGAATCTATCATTTTTGCGCAGTAAAAATTATGAGTAAAACGCTTTCAATCCGGATGGGTTCCCTGTAGAAGTCTAAATTTTACTTATTACATTAAGTTGGAAACAGGAGGTTTTATGTTGCACGGACCGGCCGCTCCGGCGGAAAAGGATAATGCGTCTGCCTGGAAGGCAAAGCTGGGTATTAAATTATTCTGGCTTTATTGTATCATCTATATGGGCTTTGTCGCGCTGGCGGTTTTCGCCACCGAAACGCTTAAAACTCCGGTGCTGGCCGGAGTCAATCTCGCGATTATTTACGGCATGGCCCTGATCGTTTTTGCGATTATCCTGGGGCTGATTTACAACCACGTCTGTACGAAAAAGGAAAACGAAATGAACAAGGGGGCTGAATAATGAATTACACAGCCAGCCCGATTGCCATTGCCATTTTTCTGATGTTCGTCAGTTTTGTACTCGGACTTTCGTTCTATTACGCACGCAAAGCCAAATCCGCCGCCGGTTATTTTGCCGCCGGCGGAAAAATCCATTGGTTTGTGAACGGAATCGCTTTTGCCGGCGACTACCTTTCCGCGGCCTCGTTCCTCGGAATCTGCGGTATGATCGCCACCATGGGGTATGACGGATTCCTTTACTCGATCGGCTACCTCGCCGGCTGGATTGTGGCCCTGTTTGTGGTTGCCGAGCCGATGAAGCGCCTCGGAAAATACACCTTCACGGATGCCTTGGATTCTACCTTCAACTCCAAAGGAATTCAGTTGATGGCCGCCATCAGCACACTGGCCGTTTCGGTGTTTTATCTGATTCCGCAGATGGTCGGGGCCGGATCACTGGTTACCCCGCTGCTCGGTCTTCCGCACTGGGCCGGCGTGATTATGGTCGGTGCCATCGTGATCACCATTGTGGCCACGGCCGGAATGACCTCTACAACGTATGTGCAGTTTCTTAAGGGCGGGCTGCTGATCATCTTTTCCAGCGTGCTGGTCATTACCGTACTCACCAAGGGCCTTTCAACCGACCCGGGAAAAAACACCTTTTTCCCCAAACAGCTTGATGCCGCAACGGCGATGACAACCGGTGCGGACGGCTACTCTTTTGTGAACCGGATAGACGATGCCAAGTCCGGCAAAAGTTTCGTCAAACTGGCCAAAGACGGCATCGAAACCTGGTGGATGCCGAAGGGGAATATTCTGGAGGAAGTCCAATCCCGTACGGAAAGCTCCTCGGGAACACTCTATAACGGGGCTCCCAAGAGTGCCGGTTTATTCAAACCGGTCGGACACGTGACGAGACTGCTCGACGAGAACGGCAATGAGATTCAGAAAACCGGTAAAACGGGCCCGTTCCGTTATTTAGCGGCGCTGTCCAGGGCCGAGGTTGTGCGCTACCCCAAGGGCGCTCAGGTCAAACTGACGGACGGCGAGGCGCACGTCACTCTTTTCTGCCCGGTGGTCAGCAAAGGAGCCGATCTCCTGATTCCCGGCCAGAAGTTTAAGACGAAAACCCCGCTTGAAAAGCTGAACTTCATTTCGCTGATGCTGGCGCTTTTCTTCGGTACGGCCGCACTGCCGCACATTCTGATCCGTTACTATACGGTGCCGTCACAGCGCGATGCCCGCAAATCGACTATTGTGGCGATCGGCGGAATCGGCTTTTTCTACATCCTGACGCTGTTCATGGGCCTCGGGGCCATGACCCTCGGCGTGGTTGATATGATGGACGACAACATGTCCGCCCCGCTGCTGGCCAATTCCTTTAATCTGGTGCTGTTCGCGGTCATTTCCGCCATTGCTTTCGCAACCGTGCTCGGAACCGTTTCCGGTCTGATTGTTGCGGCCTCCGGCGCCGTGGCGCACGATCTGATGGACAAATTCATGAGTGTTCAGATGACGGATCAGCAGAAGGTCAAAGCCGGCAAAGTGGCTGCGATTGCGGTGGGGATCATCGCGATCTGCCTTGGGATTGCCTTTAAAGGAATGAACGTATCATTCCTCGTCGGCTGGGCGTTCTCAGTGGCCGCCTCGGCAAACCTGCCGTCCATCATCATGCTTCTGTTCTGGAAGAAAACGACGGCGAAGGGGATTGCCTGGTCGATCGGTGTCGGGATGGTTTCCGCGCTGGGTATCATTCTCACCTCTCCGAGCATGTTTGTGCAGTACGGTAAAACCGCAGCGGATGCCCTGCATGGTCTGGATAATCCGGGTGTCATTTCCATCCCGCTCAGCTTTGTTACTTTGTGGGTTGTATCATTGTTGACTCAAAAAAAAAAAATCAAATAACAGAAAGGATTCATTGTGATTAAAAAAACACTGTTCATCTCCGCCGTTACAGCACTTAGCTGTTCCGCTGCGGACAGTCTGCTCAAACCGGTGAATGATCTTGGCTTCGGGACGGTCTCCACCCGCGTGCAGGTCCTCAGCATGTACCGCGATTTTGAGAGCCTCAATCCGGACGATGCCGATTCAACGACACTGGGCCTGCGGCTTGGCTACACGACTCCCGAACTGGCGGGGCTGAGCTTCGGCATG
>JALOTS010000092.1 GCA_025457785.1 Pontiellaceae bacterium
CTATAACACCAACCGCGAAGACGGCTATGTCGGCATCAAAAACAAAAAATATGGCTCAGCCGGAAGTTTTGACGGGAAGGGCGGTACGTTCCCCGCTGAAATGATCGGCGACACCGTTCAGCTCGGCAATATCTCCTTCGCCATCGGCCCGCGCGAAAATAAAGCGTTCAACGCCGTAGCGTGCCGCGGGCAGGACATTGATCTGCCGGCTGGCACGACCGTTCTGCACATTCTGGCTGCCTGCGATGTCGATACCAACGTCGTCTTTAAAGCCGGCGACAAAGAGTTTCCGCTCACCATCGGCGGCTGGTCCGGGTGCATGGGATTGTGGGACAACCGGGTGTTCGACGGATTCGTTGCCGAGCTGTCTTACTCCATGCGCAACAAACTGAAGACCATCGCACCGGCCTTTATCCGCGACCAGCGCATTGCCTGGTGCGCATCGCATCGGCACCTCCCGGCGTGTGATGCCCTGTATGAATACGGCTATCTCTTCGCCTATCGTCTGGAAATCCCGAAAGGTGCAACCAGCATCACCTTGCCGGATTCATTATTCGTGCGCATTGCGGCCATGAGTGCCGGCGACGAAGGTCACGCAGTCGCCTTGCAATCGCCGTTCGAAGATCTCCACCGCGACGACGCCTTCCGCGCCCGCTTCGAAAAACCTGAAGCTGCGGCCAAATAATCAATCTGTTACGGGGCTGGCACTCATCTCGCCAGCTCCGTGATGAAATGGTAAATGTTTCGCCAAGAAGATTTGTGGTTTTTGCTCAGGCATGAGAGTCTATCGCATTAGTTTGACCTTAATTATTCTGATCAAATTCTTTATTTAGTGGTTTGGGTTGCGGCTCCGCCGCACAGGAGATGAATATGTTAAACATGCAGAAAAAAATAAGAGGTGGTATCATGACCTGTATCCTCACCGGTGCACTGGTCTCGTCGGCAGCGCAATCTGTTTCATCGGAAAAGCCCGCGATCAAACCGCTCGACCCGGCTTTGATCAATCTGAAAAAGCCGACCCTGTTCATCGCGCCTTACTCCCATCTCGATGACGTATGGCGCTGGTCCTATCCGCAGGTCATCCGTGAGTTTCTGAAAAACACGCTGGAGGAAAACTTTGAAGCTTTCGAAAAGTACCCGCATTTTGTCTTTAACTGGTCCGGTGCCGGCCGCTACGCCATGATGAAAGAATATTACCCCGAACAGTATGAGGAACTGAAAGAATGGGTGGCCGCCGGAAGATGGTTCCCGAGCGGAAGTTCGTGGGTCGAAAATGATGTTCTTGTGCCGTCCACCGAATCCGTCATTCGCCAGCTCCTGATGGGCCGGACTTATTTCTATAACGAATTCGGCAAAGAGAGCCTCGAATACATGCTGCCGGACTGCTTCGGATTTCCCTGGTCTCTGCCCTCCGTGCTGAGCCATTGCGGCATTCGCGGCTTTTCAACCCAAAAACTGACATGGAAATCGGCCAACGGAATCCCGTTCAATATCGGACGCTGGATCGGGCCGGACGGTCAATGGGTCATCGCCGCTCTGAACGCCGGAAATTACGCCAAAGAACATACCGAGGTCTATACCTCCAGCGGCAACTGGCTCAAGCGGCTCAGAGAAAATCGCGACAAAGGCGGCCTTCCGATTGACTTCCTCTACATGGGCGGCGGCGACAAAAACAACGCCGACCGCGGAGGATCACCTCAAGCGGTTTCACTCGAAACCCTTGAAAAATGCTGCAAGAGCAAAGGCGAGATCAATGTTATCGCCGGCCCGGCGGATTTGATGGTGCGTGCCATTACCGACGAACAGGCCGAAAAGTTCCCGACATGGGAAAAAGATCTGCTGCTGATCGAACACTCCACCGGCGTTCTAACCTCTCAGGCCTACACCAAGCAGCTTAACCGCGACAGCGAACTGCTGGCGGATGCCGCTGAACGGGCCGCCGTTTCCGCCAACCTGCTCAACGGAGCCGCTTATCCCTCCAACGCTCTTTATCTTGCCTGGGGGTTAATGCTTCGCAACCAGTTCCACGATACTCTGCCGGGAACCAGTATTCCGAAAGCTTACGAGTATGCCTGGAACGACGGAATTATTGCCCTCAACCTCTTCGACGGAGTTTATTCCGATGCAATCGGCGCACTGGCCCGTTCGCTCAACACCGATGTGACCGGGGTTCCGCTTGTTATCTATAACCCGCTCTCCATCGCCCGATCCGATCTGGTCGAGGCGCTGGTTCCAGTCGAATTGGAACAGGCTGCCGCCATTACCGCCTACGATGTGAAGGGTACAGCGCTCCCGACACAACTGACCACCGGATGGGACGGGAAACGCCGCGTTCTCTTTCAGGCCGATGTGCCTGCCGTCGGAGCATCTGTTTACGCGCTGCGCGAAGAAACACCTCCTGCGGTGACCGAAAGTGAGCTCAAGGTCGGGGAGGATTCCCTCGAAAACGCCCGCTACAAGGTGCAAATCGACAAAAACGGCGACATCGCCGGCATCTTCGATAAACAGCTGGATGCGGAATTGCTGAGCCAGCCTGCTCAATTGGAATTCTTAAACAACTTCCCGGAAAAGAAACCCGCGTGGCATATCGACTGGAAAGATGTCAGAGCTTCGGCCAGCAGCACAGCAAAAAAACCGACCCTTCGTGTCGTGGAAAACGGCCCGCTTCGCGTCGCCATCGAAGTGATTCGCGAAAATGAAGGATCAATCATTTCTCAACGCATTTGCCTTTCTGCCGGAACAGACGGCAGCCGGGTGGATGTGGCCAGCCGGATTGACTGGAAAACTCCGAGTACCCTGCTGAAGGCCGCCTTCCATTTTACAGCGAAAAATCCGATGGCCACCTACAGTTGCGGTCTGGGAACCATTCAACGTGAAAACCATCACGAGAAACAATTCGAAGTGCCCAACCATGCGTGGCTCGATCTGACCGATTCGTCCGGCAAATACGGTATATCCCTGCTGACCGGCTCAAAATACGGCAGTGATAAACCGGACAACAACACCCTGCGCATCACGCTGTTGCACTCACCGGGCACTAATGAAGAAAGTGATGAAACACGCGACACCGGCAAAGCCAGAGAACAGCGCTGGCAGGACTGGGGCCGCCAAGAGTTTAGCTATGCGTTGACCAGTCATAAAGATGACTGGCAATCCGGAACACCATGGGAAGCACAGCGCTTTGAACAGCGCCTCGCCGCATTTGCGGTTCCTCGTCATGCAGGTGCCGCCAGTTCCTTCAGCCTGCTCACCGTCGATCAGCCGCAGGTGATTGTACAGGCGGTTAAACGCGCCGAAAACAATTCGGGCGTGATTGTCCGCCTTCAGGAATGGAAAGGACAGTCCTGCGACGGAGCCCAGCTCTCCCTGAATATGCCCATTACCGCAGCCGAAGAGATGGATGGCGCTGAACGCCCGCTCGGTAAAAAACTGAAACTTACTGATGGAAAACTGAAGCTGAATTTCAAACCCTGGCAGCTCCGCACCGTCCTGCTGACACTGCCGCAGACGGCTGCCAACCCGGATACCGCACCCCTGTCTCTCTCCTGTGACTGCGATATATTCAGCTTTAACACGAATCGCGAGAACGGAAACTTCGACGGCAAAAAAGGAACCTTCCCGGCGGAAATGATCGAAGACTCCGTGCAGCTTGGGAACGTTCGCTTTGCGATCGGCTCCCGGCAGGATGGTGTGAACAATGCGGTCGCCTGCAACGGACAAACCATCGACCTGCCGGCGGGAACTGCCGTTGTGCATCTTCTGGCGGCGGCTGATGTGGACACTGATGTAATCTTCAAAGCGGGCGAAAAAGAGATTCCGCTGACGATCGGCGGTTGGTCGGGTTATATGGGATCATGGGACAACCGCGTGTTCGACGGAGAGGTTTCTGAGCTCTCCTACTCGCTGGTCAATGACTTAAAGAGCATTACACCGGCCTTCATTCGCAATCAGCGCATTGCCTGGTGCGCCTCGCACCGTCATACGCCCGAAGGGGACACCCTGTATGAATACGGCTATCTGTTCGCCTACCGCCTGGATATTCCAAACGGTGCAACCAGCATCACCCTGCCGAATTCCCCGTCTGTGCGTATTGTCGCCATGAGCACCGGCGACGAAGGACACGCTGTTGCGCTGCAATCGCCTTTCGAAGATCTTCACCGCGATGAAGCCTTCCGCGACCGGTTCAGCCGCATGAAGTAGCGGGAAATGTTTTTTTAGGGCTGTCTCATGGGAATAAAATCGAAAACCGCAATGCTCATGATCACAGCCTCGGCAACGCTTTTCAGCGGGTACGGTCAGGAAGAAGGCGATATGCATACAGGAGAGTCAACTACCGTGGAGCAGGTGAAAATGGCGATGCTGTGCACCCAGAAATATTCCTGGGAGTTTGGCGTAGCCATGCAGGGACTGATCGAGATCGGTGATGAACGCAATCTGGTGATTATGGCCCGGGAGGCAGTGCAGCGCAGTACGCCGGACGGGAGGCTGGCGATGGTCGGCTCAGAGAAAAACATTGCGGATACCGGAGTCAACGGCCCCGCCCTGCTGGCGGCGTATAAAATTACCGGCGATCAAAAATACAAACAGGCGGCGCAGGCCCAGTACGACTTTTTGATGCTGCCCAGCTCAAGAAACAGCAACGGCACCATTTTCCATAACACCAAAAGTCCGGTCATTTTCAGCGACAACCTGTTTATGGTGGCTCCCTTTCTTGCGCAGATGGGAGACTTCGATGAGGCGATGCGCCAGATCGAGGCCATCCGCCGGGTGCTTTGGAATGAGAAAGAAAAACTGTTTCACCACATCCGGATTGAGGAAACCGGCGAGTTTAAGGATAAATCGTTCTGGGGCGGCGGGGTCGGCTGGTGCGCGGCGGCCATGGCCACCGTGATCGATCTGCTGCCGGATGACCGCAAGGCGGATAAAGAGAAGCTGATACAGTACACGACAGAGGTTCTGGACGGGTGCCTTGCGCATCAACTGCCAAGCGGACTTTTTTACAATAAGATTACTGAGCCCGACTTCGAGGAGACCACGCTGCCCTGCATGCTGGCGTTCACTATTTACAAGGGCGTCCAATCAGGCTGGCTGAATCCATCCTATCTGGGTCCGGCCGACAGAATGCGCGCTGCCGCTTATGCTCATGTCGATGAATACGGTCTGCTGCAAAATGCCAGCGCTGCCCCGCGTTTTAATTCACCCGGAACATCCACCGAGGGGCAGGCCTTTTTCCTGATGATGGAAGGTTCTTATCGAAAAATGAACCGCTGTCCCGATAAAACGTGAGCCGTATGGTTTTGATATGAATGGTCCGCTTACAACTTTTCTGACCGGGTTTCTAACCTGCCTGACCGTGTCGGCGGCAACGCTGCCGAACATCGTTGTTATTCTGGCGGATGATATGGGGTATGGCGACCCCGGCTGTTATAATCCGCAATCTAAAATCGAGACACCCCGTATTGATTCGCTGGCGCGTGAGGGCATGCGTTTCACTGCGGCACACACGGCCGGGCCGCTCTGCCATCCGTCCCGTTACGGCCTGATGACGGGGCGCTTTCCTTTCCGCACCGATGTGTCTGTATGGCCCACCGAGCCGCTCATTGCCAAAGGACAGGTCACCCTCGCTTCTCTGCTCAAGGAGCAGGGATACCACACGGCCATGGTTGGAAAGTGGCATCTGGGCTTTAAAGAGGAAGGCTACGACAAGCCGCTGAAAGGCGGCCCCATTGATTGCGGATTCGATTCGTTTTTCGGAATACGCGCCTCCACCGACATCCCTCCCTACTTTTATATTCGCGATGATCGCGCCGTTCAGGAACCCACGGAACAGATCGAGGAAGAATTTTCCGGGAACTGGTCAAAAATTCAGGGGCGGAGACGTCTGGCCGGAGCAATCTCCCCGGATATGAAACTCGAAGAGGTACTCCCCCGGTTTACCGCTGAAGCCGTCAAGCTGATCGGCGATCACGCTGCGGCAAACGGCGATCAGCCGTTATTCCTCTATCTGGCCTATCCTTCCCCGCATACACCGTGGCTGCCCTCTGAAGAGTTCACAGGAAAAAGCGGCGCAGGGTTGTACGGAGATTTTGTCATGATGGTGGATGCCAACATCGGCAAGGTTCTCGACGCACTTGAAAAAACCGGGCAGGCACAAGACACACTGATTGTTTTTGCATCGGACAACGGGCCGTGCTGGTACGATGAGGATGTCGAACGCTTCGGTCACGATTCCGCGGGCGGGCTGCGCGGCATGAAGTCCGATCTCTGGGAGGCGGGACATCGCGTACCGTTTATCGTCCGGTGGCCCGGCCGGGTTGAAGCCGGATCAACCAGCGAACAGATCGTCTGTCTGACCGACCTGCTGGCGACATTTGCCTCTGCAACAGGCTGTGAACTTCCCGGTGAAGCCGGCCCCGACAGTTTCAATCTCGTGCCGGTTCTGGAGGGCCGGCAACCGGAAAACATGCCTGTCCGCGGCCCGATTGTCATGAAGGCGGGAAGCTGCTCCTCCATGATGATCCTTGACGGGGACTTTAAGCTGATCAATGCCCTGGGCTCCGGCGGTTTCTCCGATCCGAAGGTGATCACACCGGGGCCGGGCGATCCCGCCGGGCAGCTCTACAATTTGAAAAACGATATCGGAGAAACGGAAAATATCTATTCGGCCTGCCCCGAAATGGTCAGCCGGCTGACCGCAGAAATGAATGCGATTATCGAACAGGGACGAAGCCGGATTATCGAAGACGGCACGGGCGGGCCGGAAACCGAAAAAACCATGAACGATTAACCCGGCGCGGCAGAGCCGCCACCAAAACAATTAAAATGGAGATTTTTATCAGAATAATTATGGTCAGAACCGAGACGAAGTCGAGCTGGGCTGGCGTATTCGACAGCAACAAAGTGGCAATAATGGGAGAGAGCTTTATACCTGAGTGAAAAAATTATTCTGACCTAAATTGTTCTGACTAATCATCCTGTGGTTTGGATCAAATAAGAACGTGTACAAAAAACAAGAAGTGAACGGATAGTAGTAAAAACAGGGAAAAGTATATGAATAAACTGACACAAACCTTACGAACCATCCTGGCGGGATTCGTCCTTTTTGCCGGAACGACTGTACAGGTCCGGGGCGACTGGCCGCAATACGGCCGTACGATGTACCGGAACATGGTTTCCGACGAAACGGGATTTCCCGTTTCATTTGAAGCCGGAAGCACGAATACCCCCGCTGAAAATCTAAAGTGGAAAGTCACTTTTGACGGTGAAATCCGCGGCTTTCCGGTGGTCGCCGGCGGAAAAGTCTATCTGGCTGCAGCCGCCTCTTCAAACAACCTGAAATATCCGCTGCCGACCCGGCCCGACTGGAAGAAGGGGACGCTTTACTGCTTCGATGAGGAAACCGGGAAACTGCTTTGGCAGTTCACGTCGAACGAAGAACAGAGAGGCGGCACAATCGGGCAGTTCGGGCTCACCACGGCACCGGTTGTTGAAAAAGACCGCCTCTATGTGTTCGGCGGGCGCAACTACGTCTTCTGCCTGACGACCGACGGGCTGGGTGCCGGAAACGTCGGACCGATCACCAACGAACAGGAACTCTGCAAAATTACAGAACCCTATACCATTGAGGCCAACGATGCCGATATGGTCTGGCAGTTCGAAGCCGGAAAACACTGGCCGGAAATCCATTATCACAACGCCTATGCCTACTCACCTCTGGTTGTCGGCGATTTCATCTATTCCTCCACCGGCAACGGGGCCAAGATCG
>JALOTS010000093.1 GCA_025457785.1 Pontiellaceae bacterium
CCCTTGGTTCCGATGGCATCTTTAGTGACCTGCACAACAATTTCCGACCCGATCGGAAACTTTTTCGCCATTTCGCCGGGCGAAAATTTCCGGCGACGGGCGTTGTTATGAGTTCCCTCCTGTTCTTCCAGACGTGCGGCATCTTCCGGAATCATGTCCCAGTAATGGATAAAGGCGTTTTTCTGCATACCAATATCCACAAACGCGGCCTGAAGTCCGTCTTCCAAATTCTGGATTTTCCCTTTAAAAATACTTCCGACCAGCCGGTTTTCTTCCGACCGTTCGATGTGGAAATTATCGAGACGGCCTTCGTCCAGAACGGCAACACGGGTTTCAAGGGGTTCGATGTTGATCAGAATTTCCTTTTTCTTCCGGCTTCCGATCATCAGTTTTTCTTTAATTGCCTGAATGCTGAGCATAACTGCTCCTTTCTTTCTTAACTTAAATGCGATGCCGCAGGTAAACACTCTGTACCAGTCCAAGCGCTGTCATGGTGCACACCATGAACGTTCCGCCGTAACTCATCAGCGGCAGCGGTACCCCGGTAATCGGCATAATGCCTATGGTCATCGCGATATTGATAAAAACATGTGAAAAGATGAGTGCGCCGATCCCCGCCGCCAGCAGCCGCCCGGGAAGATCCTGAGCGAGTGCCGCCGTGTTCATGCAGCGCACCACCACCATCGTGTACAAAACCAGCCGCAGCGAACCGCCGGCGAAACCGGACTCTTCCGCCACCACCGAAAAAATAAAATCTGAAGGCGCCACCGTTTTCGGCAAAAAGCCGAGAATGTTCTGTGTCCCCTTCATATAACCCTTCCCGAACAGCCCGCCGGAACCCACCGCGATTTGCGACTGCAGTTTGTTCCAGCCCGCTCCGAGCGGATCCTCATTAACGTTCAGAAAAACCAGAATCCGGTTTTTCTGATATTCCTTAAAGAACGGAAAGCTGTCGGGAAAAAACCGCAGCCAAATCACCAGTAAAATCACCATCAGCAATCCGATTCCGACCAGAATCAGCAGCGGACGAAGCGGAACGCCCGCACAGAACAGCAGTACCAGAACCAGCGGCAGCAGCACCATAGCGCTGCCGAAGTCGGGCTGAACCATCACCAGCAGGAACGGGATACCGGTCAGCACAAACGCCAGAATAAAAGTTTTAAGCCGTTCAACATCCGTAGCCGGATCGCCCAGCCAGGCGGACAAGGTGAAGATGACGGCCAGTTTCCCGAATTCGGAAGGTTGCAGTGTAATCCCGCCGCCAAGACTGAACCAGCTGCGCGATCCGTTTTTTTCGACTCCCTCCACCAGAACCAGAACCAGCAACAGGGAGCAAACCAGATAAATCCACCAGTGCAGACTGTTTAACTTCCGGTAATCAAACGCTGCGGCAGCGACATAACAGCCAATACCGATTAACGCCCAAAGCGATTGTTTCCATGCCATGCTTTTAAACAGTTGATCGGCGTTGCGGCAGTCGGCGCTGTAAATAAACAGACAGCTCAGCGTCAGCAGTACCGCAACCGCAGCAATCATCAGCCAGTCCAGACGCGGAAGACGTTCGATCATGACAAACCTCCCCGCCCGGGTTCAGTCAAAACTCCGACGCCTGGAACACGTTGCCCGCGCTTCATTTTCCGGTAGAGACCCTCCATAAGAACCTTCATGCACGGCCCGACCGTCGCGCCGCCGGAGTCTCCGTCCTCAATGAGCATGACCACAGCGTACTGCGGATGGTCAAACGGCGCAAAGGCGGTCATCCAGGTGTGCTTGGACCCCTCGCCTTTTACTCCGTATTCCGCCGTTCCGGTCTTGCCGGCGAAATCGAATCCTTCCACTGCGGCACGGTGTCCCGTGCCGTCAGGTTCCATAATCACATCATGCATTCCGTCCTGAACGGCACGCAGCGCCGCATCCGGCCAGTTCATTTTTCCGATTCGGTTTCCTTCATTCGCAGTATAGGTTTCCGATGCAGGATCGCGGTAGGCCTGCACGAGACGCGGACGGTAAAGCTCGCCCCCGTTGGCAATCGTCGCAGTGAGCATGGCCATCTGAATTGGCGTAACGGTCAGATAACCCTGTCCAATGGCGAGATTACAGGTGTCGCCGTCCGACCAGCCGGTCCGGTTTTTCTGCTGCCAGAATTTATCCGGCATCGTGCCGCCCGATTCATAATCCACTTCGACCCCGGTTTTCTTTCCAAGACCTGCCGAGAAAGCCTGTTGAAAAATCAGATCCGGACCGCACGCCAGCGCGGTTTTGAAAAAATAGACATTGGCGGAAAATTTTAACGCGGCACGCAAATCCACTTCGCCATGTCCCGTTGTATGGACGGTTCGGCCCCCAACCTGAAAAACGGCGGGGCTGTCATACACCGTATGAATCGAATCCGGATCTGCGACAGCGGCGGCCAGTCCAACCAGCGGCTTAAAAATGCTTCCCGGCGGATAAACCCCGGCAACCGCGCGGTTCAGCAGCGGCTTTCGCGGGTCTTCGCGAAGCATCTCCCAATCCTTCGCCGTGATATAAGGCACAAACCGGTTGGCATCAAAGCCGGGCGTGCTGAGCATGGCCAGCACATCGCCGTTGTTCGAATCCAGCACCACAACAGCGCCGCAGTAGTTACTCAGCGCCTGATACGCTATCTGCTGCACTTCCATATCCAGAGTCAGGCGCAAGTCGCCGCCGGGTTTCGACCTGCGGCGCGCCAGCTCGCCATGCCGGTAGCCGGAAACATCAATCTGCACCAGTGTGCCGCCCGCTTCGCCGCGCAGAAAAGGATCAAACAGTTTTTCCAGCCCGGAGCGTCCGGCCAAATCAGGCAGATAATAAGAATACTCTTCTTCGTCCAAAGCTGAAGGATCGGCCCGGCCAATGTAACCGACCAGATGCGAAGTGTAGGGACCGTACGGATAAGTTCGCGTCGATTGCACATAAATGTCCACGCCCGGAATGTCGCAACCCGATTCCGCCAGCCTGGAAATGACTTGCGGCGTAACATCGCTCCAAAGCACCAACGGGAGAGCAAGCCGCCGGTAAATATGTTTTTGAATGGCATCGCGATCAATAACCGGTGTCAGACCGGTTACATCCGCCACTCTCCCGATCACCTCCATGGCCGCGTCAATGGTTCGGAACCACGGCCCGGCGCGACGCACCTCCTCCAGATAAAGTGCAATGGAATAAACCGGGCGGTTATCGGCAAGACAAAATCCATTGCGGTCATAAATTTTTCCGCGGATACCGGGCAAACGGACGCGCCGCAGACTCTGAATTTTCTGCCGGTCTTCAAAGTGCGAAACCTTCGCCACCTGCAACCGCCAGAGAGAGGCGCCGAGCACGAAAAACGCAACGGCCATCGCGCCCGTCAGAAAATAAATGCGCGTGGTATAAAACCGGTCTTTAGGACGGATACGCATCAGACAAACCGCCTCCTTCTTAACCGGATCCAGGCGCACAGACGGAAAACCGTCACCGCAATCAGCGGAACAATCGTTGCCCCCGCCAAAAGTCCGCCAGCCAGCCTCATCGCCAGCAGCCCGAATGAAACCGGACGCAGACCGGTCAGTGAAAACACGATGGCATAATAAGCGGTTTCGAACACGGCGGCAGCGAGGCCTAACAGAACATAGGTAATCACAAGATCCCCGAATATGTTGTAGCGAATCCGGTTCACGCCAACAGCCAGCATCATAAAAAAGGGAACGGCCAGACCCAACGGCGCCGGACAAAACGAATCATGCAGAAATCCGGCCAGTGCCGCTGCGTACAAAATCCGTCTGAAATCGGCATGTAATGCAATATAAATCATCATCGCGTTCAGCGCCGGTATCTCCAGTGACCCGAACAGACCCTGCGGCTTCACTGCGGTCTGAAGAACCGTCCCGGTCAGCAGCAAAAGCGCAATTAACCACCGGCTCATTGCTGCACCTCCGCATGTGGATCGCCGGCGGCAACGAATACGACCTCCATCATCTCGGTTACAGCCTTTGGAATAATGACGGCAACCTGATAGAGACCGGCCTCCTCCAGCCCGACCGTTTCGATGCAACCGATCAGAATGTCCTTCGGAAAAACCCCGCCGAGGCCGGAAGTAACCACCGCGTCACCGGCCTTCACCGGAGCATCTTTGTGGATAAATTGCATCCGCACGACCGGATAGCCGCGTGCATTCACTCCATGACCGGTCACCATGCCAAACGACCCGGTGCGGCTCACGCGGGCGGAAACCTGACAGGAGGGATCCGAAATCAGCAGAACATCCGCAGTATAGGCTGATACCTCGGTTGTTTTCCCAACCAAGCCGTCTGGAGAAATCACTGCACGGTTGGGCTCAATCCCCTTCCCGGCGCCCCGATCCAGCCGAAGACTCTGCCACCAGCCGTTAATAGCACGGGCCGACACCTGACAGGGAATCAGCCGGTATTTTTGACTGTTATAAAAACCGAGCTGCTTCTGAAGCTCCAGATTGGCCTGCTCCAGTTGTTCCCGCTTGGCCAGTTCCGCCTGAAGAGAAATCACTTCCTCGGAAAGACGGCCGTTTTCCTTCAGCATACCGCCGAGTCCGCAAACGGCATCGATTCCTTCCTTCAGATTGTGAACGGTTTTAACGGAAAAATGCTGCACCGGAAAGGTCACGTCTTTAAAAACGCCCTTAAGCCGGACGGTGCACCCGTCCGGCAGACTGAAAAGCAGCAGCAGCACAATCCCTGCCGCGATCCACTTTAAAAAACTTCTCTCTACAACCATAGACCCATTCCGGTCCTCTATTCAGAACGCGGAGGGATAAAAACAGGAATTTGCACAACTACCGGCGGCGGGCATCAGAGGCGATTTTACTCAGGAAGTTGAGTTCGTGCAGCACAACACCGGTCCCCTCGGCAACCGCGCTGAGCGGATCATCGGCAATATGTACCGGCAGTCCGGTGTTATCCGCAATCAGCTTATTCAATCCCCGAAGCAATGAACTTCCGCCCGCCATCACCATGCCTCGATCCACTAAGTCGGAGGCAAGCTCCGGAGGACATCGATCCAGTGTTATACGTACCGCATCCACAATCCCGGCAACCGGATCTTTCAGTGCGCCGCGAATTTCTTCCGAACTGATCGTCAGCGTTTTCGGCAGGCCGGCAACCTGATCGCGGCCCTTCACTTCCATAATCGTCTCATCGCCCATCGGCATAGCCGAACCGATTGAAATTTTAATTTCTTCAGCGGTTCGTTCACCGATCAGCAAATTATATTCCCGTTTCAGATATTGGATGATAGCCTCATCCATATCGTCCCCCCCGATGCGCACGCTGCGACTGAAGACAATTCCGGCCAGAGAAATCAACGCCACTTCCGTGGTGCCCCCGCCGATATCGACAATCATATTGCCGGCCGGTTCCTGAACCGGCAGTCCCACCCCGATCGCAGCCGCCATCGGTTCTTCAATTAAATGTACATACCGCGCGCCCGCATGAAATGCAGAATCCTTTACCGCGCGCTTTTCAACCTCTGTAATTCCGCTGGGAACAGCCACGACCACGCGCGGGCGCACCATTCTCCGGCGGTTATGAACCTTCTGAATAAAATACCTCAGCATCGCTTCGGTAATTTCAAAATCTGCAATAACCCCGCCTTTCATCGGACGAATGGCAACAATATTGCCCGGCGTGCGGCCCAGCATCCGCTTGGCTTCATCCCCGACCGCCAGCACTCGATTCGTCCCGGCCTGCACGGCCACAACGGACGGCTCACGGAGAACAATCCCGCGATCACGCACATAAACCAGCGTATTGGCAGTTCCAAGGTCAATTCCGATATCACTCGAAAAAAGGCCCATTAGACGGTTTAACATAGCAAAAAATCCCTGTTTTGAATCAAACGCTTAAAAACTTCATTAAGTGGTTCATAATTGCCCGTTTAAACAAACCCGGTCAAGCTGAAACCATCTGATCACAACAATAAACGGGTAAAGAATGCGCTTCCCCGTGATGAAAATCAAGAGGATGCGTCACAAAGGAACAAGGAATTCCGTAAAAACCTGCAGCCCGTTAGGCAAAAAAAAAAGCGTCCCCGCAGATAAAGCCATCCCTTGAATGATCAGATGCAATTTGCTGACTGAAAGATTGGAGAATCAAAAGTTTCCGTTACACTTCCGCCCATGAAAACAATCGGAGCCCATATCAGCGCAAGCGGCGGAGTCGAAAACGCCCCGCTCAACGCCAAAGCCATCGGCGCAAATGCCTTTGCACTGTTTACCCGGAACCAGCGGCAGTGGACCTCCGCTCCGCTCACCAACCAAAACATCCGGAAATTTAAAGAAAACTGCGGCACAGACTTCTCCCCGTCTCAAATTCTTCCGCACGACAGCTACCTGATTAATCTGGGCCATCCCGAACCCGACGGACTCGAAAAATCCCGCGCAGCGTTTCTCGATGAAATGCAGCGCTGCGGGCAGCTTGGCCTAGACCGGCTCAACTTCCATCCGGGCAGCCATTTAAATAAATACTCTGAAAGCGCCTGTCTCGCGATCATTGCCGAGTCCATTAACCTTGCTCTTTCGAAAACCGGCGGGGTAACTGCAGTCATCGAAAACACCTCCGGGCAGGGGTCCAATGTCGGATACTGCTTTGAACACCTCGCCGGAATCATCGAACAGGTAAACGATAAAAGCCGCGTGGGGGTCTGCATCGACACCTGCCACACCTTCACCGCCGGATACGACCTGCGCACCGAAAAAGCTTTTCAGGCCACCTTTGAAGAATTCGAAAAAACGGTCGGCTTCAACTATTTGAAAGGCGTTCATCTCAACGACTCGAAAAAAGATCTCGGCACACGGGTGGATCGTCACGAATGTCTCGGCAAAGGATTTATCGGCATCGGCTGCTTCCGTTTTCTGATGACGGATCATCGCTTCAATCACATCCCGCTGATTCTGGAAACGCCCGATCCGGCCATTTGGGCGGATGAAATTAAACTTCTCCGCAGCTTCGAGAAATAGCGTCAAACCAAGGTATTAATAAGTGCTGATGCGCTTCTCTCTGTTTTTTTCAGTCCATGGATACTGTCCATCACCCCCCCCTTTTTTTGATCAGGTGATTTAAACCACCTGATATGGAATAAAAAAACGGAAGGAACAGGAAAAACCGGATTTAGAACCGTCGAACGAACGTTTTAATCGGAAAAAAGCCACCTTTTTGCCTCCTTTATATCTCTAAAAACCATAAGATTATGCCCCCTGTTTCGGGTTACGGTCTCAAGAAACTCAGCCTCCTCAAAAGCAACAGGAACCACAAGCGCTCTCTTTACAGTGCGCGTGACTCCGGATTCATCCATGACTTTAGGACTCTCAAACAAATCGACAAATGAAAAATCGATCTCCGTCTTTCTCATATCATTGAGAAACCGCCGGCACTCCCTTTCCGCACAGATGCGCGCCACCTGCGGAGCCATCCGGCAAATCAGATCGATCGTTACCCGGCCCTCAACGCGCAAAATCACACAGTTGGTTTTTGGATCATATCGAAGCTTATATGACATAAATTTAAAAGGCCCCGTGCAATTAAGTTTCCGGACTTGAAGAGGCTCCACAGCTCCTTTTAAAACCGGTTTTTAAAATCTGCGTCCATGACGCGGATTACCCCGGATTCTCTGCTGTTTAGGAAGAGGCGGTTCTTCCAGATAAAGACCGTACCACTCATCTCCCAAACCGGCATTCGAAAACTGTTTTTCTTTACAATTTGAAAGCATTTCCCAA
>JALOTS010000094.1 GCA_025457785.1 Pontiellaceae bacterium
CGGCTGTTGCGCACCTGGTTGCGCAAGGGACTTCAGGCAAAGACGGAAATGATTGAAGCCAACCTCCGTCTCGTGATCAGTATTGCCAAAAAATACACCAATCGCGGGCTTTCGTTTCTTGATTTGATTCAGGAAGGAAACATGGGTCTGATGAAGGCGGTTGAAAAGTTTGAATACCGGCGCGGTTATAAATTCAGCACCTATGCCACCTGGTGGATTCGCCAGGCCATTACCCGTTCGATTGCGGATCAGGCCCGGACCATCCGTATTCCGGTTCATATGATTGAAACCATCAACAAACTGCTGCGTGTTCAGAAAACGCTTTTGCAGGAATACGGACGCGAAGCGACGGCGGAAGAACTGGCCGAGGAAATGGAGCTGCCCGTTGAGCGAGTGCGTGCCATTCTTAAAATCGCCCAGCAGCCGATTTCACTTCAGGCGCCGATCGGCGACAGCGACGACACCAGCTTTGGAGACTTTATTGAAGATAAATCCGCTGAAAATCCGTCGGAAATGACCGCATTCAGTCTGCTGCGCGAAAAAATCGGCGACGTGCTCGAAACGCTTACCGCCCGCGAACAGGAAGTGCTCACGCTTCGTTTCGGTCTTTCGGACGGGTATCCGCGCACACTGGAAGAAGTGGGGCGGCAGTTTAATGTAACCCGCGAGCGCATCCGGCAGATTGAAGCCAAAGCCCTGCGTAAAATGCGCCATCCGACCCGTATCCGGAAGCTGGAAGGCTTCCTCGAGCAGGGGCGGTAGGCCGGAACGGAGGGAACCGCGGCCTCGCCGTCCGTCGCCGGGGCCGGCGATCCTCCAAAATCAATGTTCGTTTTATCCCTTAATCCATTCGCGGATGCGGTCGGGCAGGGCGGTCACGGCGGCCACTTCCGCTTCTGCGCTGTGGCCGCTGGCGGCGGGGACGCGGATCCGGTCGCCCGCCCTGGAGCCTGCAATGGCTTTGGCCATTCCGGTTTGGGATGAAATAATGTGCAGGGTTTCGTCCTGATCCCATTCGCCGAGAATATAATAGGTTTCGCGGATTCCGTCGGCATAAACCAGTTCAACTCCCGTGGCAATGCCGGCGACATCGCAGGGGAATCCGATAAAGTCGGTTGCCTTCACTTCATCGAGCGCTTTCTGCAGCTCTTCGGCCTGAAGTCCGAGCAGGCGCTGTTTTTCTTTGGCGAATTTGAATTCCGAGTTTTCACGCAAATCGCCATAGCTGCGGGCCAGTTCGATTTCTTTTGAGTTTTCGGGAATTTCTTTTTTGAGAAGGTGTTCGAACTGGGCCTTTCTCGCCTGATAGCTGCGCGTTGAGGTGATGCGGGGGTTTTTTTCTTTCGCCGCCGCGTTGGTCTTTTTAAGCACGATTTCGTGAAGTTCCGGGAAGAGCTTGATGGTTTTTGCCTGCAGACTCTGGCGGTCGAGCTTGCTCCAGGCGGGCGAGTCGCTGATCCGGCGCATGAAGTCGCGCCGCTGGGAGTCTGTCATGACCGTGAGAATTTTTTTGAGAGAGGCGGGATCTTCGATCTGTTCGCGAAGCTGGTTTTGCGCCCGCAGGGCGGCGCCGCTGTGTTCCTGTTCAATCAGCTCAATAGTTTGCAGGGCGAGGTCGGCTTTATCGGTGAGATGCCAGCCGTCCGCGCGTTCTTCGTTGCGCAGGATCCAGAGCAGCAGGGCCGGGCTGCATGCGCGGTGGCGCACCGTGTCGCGAATCTGTGCGCTTAAATCGGCTTCGGCTCCGTTGCGGATAAGCGCTTCGATGGTTTCATTCAGCGCGGTATTTCCGAATTCCGGAAGTCGGCGCAGCAGGAAACTTCTGGCGGTTTCGGAGCCGGTGAAGAGGCGGCTGATGAACGCCTGCATAAAGCGGGAGGGCAGTTCTTCGAGCAGGGCGGGCAGATCGTTGCGCTGGGCCAGCCTGCCCAGTTCCGCGCTGCAATCGACACCTTCGGGGTCAACGCCGAGCTGTTCCCCGTAAACCAGCGCCTGCGCAATCCAGCCGGGCTGTTTGAGTGCGCCGCCTTTGACGGCAAACGCCAGACGGTTGGCAATCGCCTCTTTCATATACGGGTCCAGGGGCTGGATTTTCTGTGACAGAATTTCTTCGAATTTCTGGAAAACAGAGGGAACATCACGTTCGGTTTTCAGTTTTTCAAACCATTCGGGATCATAGGCTTTGGCTTTGCGGCGGATGAAAAGCGGCTCGGTTCGTTTTGCCGGAAGTTCAATCAGCGGATCGTTTTTGAGATCTTTGCGGGCGGCCTCCCAGAATTTTTTCCATTCAGCTTCGGTGGAGATCAGGTCGGGAACGAAATGATTTTGAATCTGGTTCAGTGAAAGCGGGCCGTAACTGCGCAGCGTGATCCGGATGATTTCCGCCGGGTTGTCCTTCAGCATGTTGATGAACACCTCCGGCCGGTTGTGGCGGATGGCCATCAGGTGGTCGTCGGCAAGAACTTCCAGCGAGGCGGCGGCGTAGGAGAAAGAAAGTTCATGGTCGCCTTTCTTTTCAAACGACACTTCGATTTTCTGGTAGAAGGGATCGATGCGGTTGATGAGGCCGAAACCCCAGGTTTTGTTGTAACAGAGCATTCCCTTTTTCATGGAGCGCAGGTGGCGGAGCCGAAAAAAAGCCTCCCGGGGTGCAGAGGCTTTTTCGAAGGCAGGTTCAATGAACTTCTGCTCTTTGCGGCTGTTTGCCAGAATACGAAGCAGTTCTTTTTGCGCGGCGGCGGAGGAGGTTTCCTGTGTCAGCGCAAGCCATTCGCAGGCGGCCAGCGCGTCGTCGATCAGCTTCCGTTCGATCAGCGTTTCCTTGATTAATTCGCCCCATTCGATTGCGCGGGATTTTTTTCCGTCGGCGCAGAGCGCGTCGAGCTGTTCAAACAATTGAGTGCAGGGGATGGTTTCGGCCTCAAGCTGGGCGAGCAGTTGTTCTTCGGTCAATGCCATGGTTTTCTCCTCGGTGAAAATGGAGAGACACCATACGGGCTTCTTTCCCTTCTGGCAAAGACAAACCGGCGGAATATTTCAGAAAAAAAGCCCGGACGCAGATGCGGCCGGGCTTCGGGCCGTTCGGGCTGAACCTTTTCAGGCAACGTTTACTGCGGCTTTCGCCGACTGAACCAGCTTGGTGAAGCCGGCGGCATCATAGACGGCGATTTCAGAAAGCATTTTACGGTTCATGGTGATGTTGGCTTTGACCAGACCGTCAATGAAGCGGCTGTAGCTGATTTCATTGGCTTTGCAGGCGGCGTTGATGCGCACGGTCCAGAGGCGGCGGTAGTTGCGTTTTTTCTGTTTGCGGTGGACGAAGGCCATCGCCTGGGCGCGATCTACGGCTTCGGTTGCCATCCGGAAAAGTTTGCTGCGATGACCGTAGAATCCTTTAGCGAGATCCAGACGGTTTTTTCTGCGACGGCGCGAGGCCGGGGCGTTTGTGGCTCTTGACATGGTTGGTACTCCTTGAAATTAAGCGTAAGGGATGGTTCTTGAAATGCGTTTTTCGTCGGTGGCTGCGACCAGGCTGGTTCCCTTGAGGCGGCGTTTCTGTTTACGGCTCTTGCCGGTCAGAATATGGCTTCCGCCCATGTGGGAATATTTCAGTTTTCCGGTTCCCGTTTTCTTAAAACGTTTGGCGGCAGTCTTTTTGGTTTTCAGTTTCGGCATATTGTGCTCCTGAATAGTACGTAAAAGCGCAGAAATATAGGGTTGGGGCCGGGGTGAGTCCAGCTTTAAAATCAAATTTTCCTGTTAAATGCCCAGTCCGGCCAGCAGGCCGTCTGAATCTTTGCTGCGAACGGCAACGCCCGCGCCGGTTTTTGTTACAAAACTGTGCGGGGCAACGCTGTTCAGCAGGAAGACGTTTCCTCCGATGACGGAATGGCGGCCAATGACCGTCCCCCCTCCTAATACCGTGGTATTGGCGTAAATGATAACGTGATCTTCAACCGTCGGATGACGCTGAACATGTTTGACGGGGTTGCCGTGTTCGTCGAGCGGAAAGCTTTTTGCGCCCAGAGTGACCCCTTGATAGATTTTGACTCCGGCACCGATCCGGGCTGTTTCGCCAATGACAACTCCTGTTCCATGGTCGATGAAAAATCCGCGACCGATTGCGGCACCGGGATGAATGTCGATCCCGGCCTTGGCGTGCGTCCATTCGTTCATGATGCGCGGAATAATCGGCACATCGAGGCGGTAGAGTTCGTGCGCAATCCGGTGCGAGGTGATCGCCATCAGGCCGGGGTAGGCGAGTTTGACTTCGGCGTAGCTCAGCGCGGCGGGATCCCCGTCGTAGGCGGCTTTTACATCATCAATCAGCATGGCGCGGATTGCCGGAAGCTGCGCCAGAAATTCGTCCAGAATCCGCCGGGCTTCGGCTGGAACATCCGGCAGAGGCTGAACCCCGGCGCGACGGGCCGATTCCGACTGCCAGCGGAACGGAACCGCCCGTTCGATCTGGGGAAGAAGCCGTTGCGAAACCTCACGGAGCTGATTTTCAAAATAGGCTTCAAGGTTTTCTTTTTCGGAGGAGTACATTTCCGGGAACATCACATGAATAAGAATTCTGAGTGCCGCAACCACATCAACGGCGGCGGGATAATTCCACAGTATATTCTCCGGACGGTCTTCATGCGCTGTTGAATAAAGCCCGGATAACGCCTGTGCTGTTTTTTGTATGGAAGCGGGTGTTGTCTGCATGGGGGCAGTTAAGAGCGGATTGCCTTCCGTTTCAAGTTCCAAGTTTTTGGAACAGGGTTCAATTTGATTTTTGCCAATCTGTCCAGGCCGGACGGAGCGGGATTGTTGAACAGGGGTGCAGAATGAAAGTTACATAAGACATTCCGCAGACAAGCCTTTGGATGAGGCAAACATCCGGATTTGTCCGGAAAAAGTCAGCTCAACGCGATCCGGACGGACGTTCAGTTTGATCTTTTCCTCCGGATGGCGGTTTTTCAAAACCGCAGCCAGAAGGATGGCTTTTTCAATTCCGTCGCCGGTTTTAAAGTTCCAGACCTCGTCGGGCTGGGCGAGACGCGGGCCGTCGTAGATGGATTCGCTGTTCAGTTGTTCCAGCCGTTGGAAAAGTTCATCGCCGCTCCACTCTGCCGCCGCCTTGATACAGACCGGATTGCGTTCGAGCGCGGCTTTGAGAAAGGGGGCCCAGTCGGTGCGGCTGAGGTCGCGCAGAGCGTAAAAGGCGAGGTCTGCGGAAGGGTTTCCGGTCCGTATGGATTCGACATAACGGATAATTTCCTCCCGCGTCATGCCGGGAGTGATGTCGATTTTTTTCCAGGGTTTGAATGTTTTGTTTTCAAGGTTTGGAAATTCCGGTTCGAGGTGGACAAAGGCGGCCAGCGCGGCGAGCAGCTCGTTTTTCCGTTCGTTCCGGCATTCAAGTCTGGTTCCCAGTTGGGCCATGTGAGCGGCATCATAGTATTGAATCGGATTGTTTTTGAAAAACTCTTCCAGTTTGAGCAGGCAGATCCGGTCCGGGACGGGTTCGCAGTAGAATTCGTCGCCGTCGATTTCTTCGAGCAGTTGGTTGCGGGTGCTGTCGCCGATTTTATAAGGCGAACTGTGTTCGTAAGCATAGGCGCGTTCGGCGGCGATCCAGCGTTTTTTGCCATGAAAATTGTGGCAGATCTGAAAGCATTTTTGATACATCGAGTTCTGCCGCAGGAAGTTGGTCAGAATTTCAAAGGTGATTCCGGTGGAGAGGTAGCCGCCGATTTTTTCTTTGAACCGTTTGTAGTGTTCCGGATCCATGGTGTATTCCGGAACAACGCAATGAACATAGCCGGTATTGTTGAACACCATGGTGATCTGCTCGCGGCGCAGGGCGCGCTGCGCCTTATCGGTCAGTTCCGTGCCGTTAAACCACATGTTCTTTGTGACGATGCGCCGGTTGTTGGTGAGGATTCCCTCGCCGGCAGCCACAAAGTTCTGTGAGTGGAGCGGGGTGGCCATTAAAAAAATATCTTCGAGCGGGATGTCGCAAACAATGAAAAGCGCGGCGGCGTAGAGGGTGGAGAGCGAAACACATTCGCCCGCGCCGGTTCGATAGCCCTCTTTCCGAATGAATGCGTCCATCGCCTCGATGGTTTCGGTTTTCCAGTAGGGAATGACAGAGTCGTCATATTTTTCGAGTCCGAAGTGGCGGCGGATATCGAGGTCGAAATAGTGTTTATCGCCTTCATAGCCGAAGAGGGCGTTGCCGGCACGGATGGTTTTTTCGTTCATGAAGGGGGTAAAGCGTTGCAGTTCGGTCTGCTGGTCGGTCAGCCCCCAGGTGTCAAGGTCGAGGTTAAACTCGTAATGATCGATGATGTACTGCTTGAGCCGGTCGATTTTCCGGCGCGGATTCATTCTGCCAAGGTTGGCGAACCAGGGATCTTTGCGCCATGTCCAGATGCGCGGACTCATGATATTGGCCAGCAGCAGGGCATAGAGCAGTTCAGGGAATATAAAAATTTCCATGTCTGAAAGGGTTGCCGCCGATGAGTATTTTTCAAGATATTCAGGTTTTAAAGCCGGTTTATTCATGGATTTTGATCCGTAGGGATATTGTCTTCCTGGCTGAACAGTTAAGTCTGAATCGCCCGGGCTGAGGTTATTTCCCGTTTTTTCTTTTCCAAACCCGGGGAATCATATATTAGTCTAACCTGATTCAAAAGGTTTTAACATGCTCGATGAAATGATGATCCCGGAAAAAGAGTCCCGCCCGGAGGAGGATATCCTCCTCGATCTGAATTTTGTCCCGCAGTGGGCAAAAAAAGCGCCGGCGACGAATCACTATGCGTTTGATGACCGTCCTGAGCGCCGGTCTTCGTCCCATGACCGAAAGGACGGCGCCCGTCGCGAGCGCAGTGATCGTCGGGACGGGTCTTCCCGTCCGGCCCGTCCGCCCCGCGAACGTGTGGCGAACGGCCGTCCTGATAAAGAAGCGGATCAGCTTTCTCCGCGCGGCTCTGGCGCGGCCCGTGTCGCGCCGGAGCCGAACCGCGAGGCGGCTCCCCGTCCGAGTCGGGAGCCTGCGTCGCGTCCGGAGCGCGTCGAATTGCCGATCGAAGTTAAATTTCTGCCTGAACAGCAGTGGCTGGCTTCTATGGTTCGCCAGATTCACCACAGTAAACGGGCCTTTCCTTTAATGGATCTGGCCAGCCTGTTTCTTTCCGATCCAAAAGGGCACCTCGTTAAAATCGAAGTTCTTCCGGGGACACAGAATTTTAAACTCTATCAGGGCCGGCGTTCCAAAATTGTTTCGACCAGCCGCGACGCACTGATCCGGCAGTTGCTCGACGAGCATTTTTCCGAATTCTTCGTCAAACTCGATATCGAAATTGAACCGCCGACCGGCGTATTTCCAATGATTGGAAAAATCGGCGACCTGTTAATCGGCCCGCCCAATCATCACAGTTATACGGCCCGCATGCAGGAGATTTACAATTCCTGTTTCCCTGGAATGCCGTTTGAGCGGTTCAGACAGAAGATAGAAACGGTGCGTGATGAAGCGCTGGTTGAAAAGTGGAAGCAGGAAGTATCCAGAAAAACAGTTTACCGGCTGGTTGACGCGCCGGAGGGCGAAGTCAGGGATTTCACGTTTGCGCAGGCTGCGGATTATATTCGCACGCAGATTGCGGAAGATGAAATTGAAGAGGTCACCCGGGCTGTGCTTCCCTCTGTACTGGCCCGTAAGATCAGCGAATACAACCTGCTTCGCATGGTGCGCGACCGACCCGATCGACCCGGAGAAGACGGTTGAGAATATCCGCATCGTGCTGGAGTATCTGGCGGAACATCCCGGCTCGACCCGTGAGCAGTTGGTTTCAGGGCTGCGCCCGGATGCGCCGAAAGATTCCGATGCGGTTCGTGAAATTATCAATCCGTTGCGCTGGCTGATCGAAAAAGGGCACATTATTGAGTTCTTTAACGGAACGCTTTCCGTGCCCTCGCATCGGGGCCGCAAATAAAATTTAACATGAAGACACAACGGACACGGCATCAAGGGGTTCGGGTCAGTTGCCCGGTGCTCCCCGGAGGTCGTTGAGTTAAAGCGGCTGGTTCGGATCCGGCTCTGCTGAGTCGGATTTTCCAAGGGAACTAAATGTGCTTCAGCGGCGCCTTTCCGATGGAATAAACATTGAAACCGATGTCGTACAGGGCCTGATGATCGAGGTGGTTGCGGCCGTCGAACAGGAAGGCGGGCTGCACCATGCTGTCGAAGATTTTCCGGTAATCGAGCGTTTTGTATTCTTTCCATTCTGTCAGCAGGGCGACGGCGTGCGCGCCTTCCGCCGCCTTGTAAGGATCCGGCTCAAAAATGATGCGGTCGATCACATCCGCCAGATCGATCTTGGCGTGTTCGAGGGCCTGCGGGTCGGTAATGACCACTTCGGCGTTTTCTTCCAGCAGTTCGCGGGCAATCAGAATGGCCGGGCTTTCGCGCGTGTCGCCGGTGTCGGCTTTGAAGGCGAATCCGAAGAGCGCAATGCGTTTGCCGGCGATGGTGTTGAACATTTCCTTAAGCATACGGTCCACAAAGCGCCGTTCCTGATATTCGTTCATGCTGACGACCTGCCGCCAGTATTCAGCCACTTCGTGCAGACCGTAGGTTTCGCACAGATAGACGAGGTTGAGAATGTCTTTCTTGAAGCACGATCCGCCGAATCCGACGCTGGCCTTCAGGAATTTCGGCCCGATGCGGCTGTCGGTTCCGATCGCATGCGCCACTTCGCCGACATCGGCATCGGTGGCTTCGCACAGGGCCGAGATGCTGTTGATGGAACTGACTCGCTGGGCCAGGAAGGCGTTGGCTGTCAGTTTGGACAGCTCGCTCGACCAGAGATTGGTGGTGAGGATTTTTTCTTTAGGGACCCATGCGGCATACACCTCCACCAGCGCCTGAACGGCTTTTTGTCCCTCCGGGGTCGGATGCCCGCCGATCAGAATCCGGTCAGGGTTGTCGAGATCGGCAATGGCGGTGCCCTCGGCCAGAAATTCCGGGTTGGAGAGAACCTCAAAATGAACTCCGTTTTTTCCGCTGTTGAGAATCCGCTCCATGGCGGCGGCCGTGCGGACGGGCAGGGTGCTTTTCTCGACGACGATTTTGTCGGAGGTGGAAAGTTCAAGAATCTGCCGGGCGCACTTTTCCCAGTACTGCAGATCGGCGGCCTTCCCGGCACCGTGGCCGAAGGTTTTGGTCGGCGTGTTGACGCTGACAAAAATAATGTCGGCATCCTTGATGCCCTGTTCCACGTCGGTCGAGAAAAACAGATTTCGTCCGCGCGCTTCCTTGACGACCTCGTCGAGACCCGGTTCATAGATTGGCAGCCGGTCGGAATTCCAGGCGGCAATGCGTTTCGGGTTGATGTCAACCACGGTCACCTGAACCGCCGGATTTTTTTTAGCAATCATCGCCATCGTCGGTCCGCCGACATACCCCGCACCGATACAAAGAATTCTGGTCATAAAGCTCTCCTGAAGTTTCCGAATATTGGAAGAAAAGCTACCTGTTTTCTTCCGTTTTATCCAGCCCCTGCTGTTGAAAAAATCAACATACACTTTTTGCTTTATTTAAACGTTTGAGGTGGGCGGGGAGGGCTGTGCCGGGGCTTTTTTGTGACCCGTCCGTGTGTTTTTGCAGATACGCCCTGCACCCCGGTTTTCCTTCTTCAGCAGTGCCGGAACTCAGCCGTATCCGGCGCGGGTCCGGTATCCGTTGCGGGGTGGACCGTCCTGTCTGCCGTTTTTAAGCCGGATCTACGGACGAATACGTCCTAAGTTCCGGCTTTACTTTCTTAAGTAGTGCCGGAACTCAGCCGTATCCGGCGCGGGTCCGGCAGGGGTTCATTCACTCAACTCCCCGGCTGTGAAATTATCGAAGCGGGTTTGGGCGTCGGCCTTTGTCCACAGGCCGACCTTGCCCGCGTTGTCGAAGGTGGTGTCGTTTGCCTCGATATATTGTTTGCCGTTCAGGAAGCAGATGATGGCATCACTCTTCATCTGGACGGCCAGCGTGTGCCACTGGTCCGCCGGGGCTGATAGTCTTTCCGCAGAAGCCATTTGAATGCGTTTTCCGTCCACGACCTTGTAGAGCCTGAAGTTGCTTTCCAGCGGGTTGAAGCGGACGACGTAATAGTTTTTTTCATCCTGATATCGCCAGACGATTCCGCCGCCCTGATCCTTTTTGCCGCAAACCGCCTTAAAGGCGACGGAGATTTTCACGTCTTTGAACTCGGAGTTGACGGCTACGCACAGGTTGAAAGTCGAGACTGGATTTTCGGCGGTTTGCGCCAGGACTTTCATGCCGCTCGGCGCGGTAAAGTCCTCAAGGATCTGCCAGTTATGATCCTCGCCGTCACCCGTCCTGGCGACAAACCAACCTTCCGGCACACGGCCTGTCTCTGATATCTCGAAGTCAAAAGCTGTGACGCGCATTTTTTCGGTATCGGCAGTACCGGCGTTTTCTTCCGCCCCCGTTACGGCTGA
>JALOTS010000095.1 GCA_025457785.1 Pontiellaceae bacterium
GCTGGTTTATCTCATCAAACAATCGCCCGCCTGGGTGCTTCCGTTTCTGCTGGCGCGAACCATCAACACGCTGAACGATCCGACCCATTATTCACTGCAAGGGCTGTGGATTTACGCCGTCGTTACGATGATTCTGATCGCGCAGAACATTCCGATGCACACCTGTTATGTCTATCTGGTCAGCCGTGCGATCCGCCGTATGGAATTCCGTTTGCGGGCGGCACTGGTCACTCGGCTTCAGCAGCTTTCGATTGCGTTTCATGACCGGACCGAATCGGGTCGGTTGCAGGCCAAAGTGCTGCGCGATGTCGAACAGATTCAGATGCTGACCATGTTTATGGGCGAAGCGGGCATGGCCGCCACGACCTCGTCTGTGTTTGCCGTAATCGTAACCGCCGTGCGTCAGCCGATGCTGCTGTTTTACTTTGTTGCGATGGTGCCGCTGTGTCTTGTTCTGCTGCACATATTCCGCAAAAAGATGCAGGCCCGCAACACCGAGTTCCGTTCGGAAATTGAAACCATGTCGGCCCAGGTCAACGAAATGATCACCATGATTCCGGTGGCGCGCGCACACGGGGTTGAAACGTCGGCGGCCGAAAGCATGTCCGAGCGGTTTCATTCGGTCAACGAGCGGGGTGTCAGCCTCGATTTGATCAACGCCGTTTTTGGTTCCGCATCCTGGGTTACCTTTCAGGTTTCGATGGTGGTCGGGCTGGGCGTGATGGGCTGGCTCTGCTGGCAGGGACAGATTTCCGTCGGCGATATTGCGCTGTATCAGAGTCTGTTCAGTATGATCGTGAACTCAGCGAATATGCTGCTGAACGCCTATCCGCAAATTGCCAAAGGGATCGAATCTATCCGTTCCATCGGCGAAGTGCTGGAGTGTCCCGATCTGGAACATAACGAGGGCAAGCGGCCGGTTGAGAAAGTCGACGGACATGTTGTCTTTGAGGGCGTTGATTTTGATTACGCCAGCGGGCGCGGCCGTGCGGTCATCGGGTTTAATCTGGAGGTCAAACCCGGTGAATGTATTGCACTGGTCGGGCCGAGCGGGGCCGGAAAATCCACCGTCATCAATCTGCTGATCGGTTTTCGTCGTCCGGTCGCCGGGCGGATTCTGCTGGACGGGGCCGATATGGAAACCATCGATATGCGCACGTTCCGCCGTCACATCTCTGTTGTTCCGCAGGAAACCATGCTGGTCTCCGGAACCATTCGCGAAAATATCCTGTATGGATTAAACGATGCCGCCGAAGACCGGTTGCGGGCGGCGGTTGAGATGGCTAACCTGCACGAATTTATCGATCAGCTACCCGACGGGCTGAACACGAGGATTGGCGAAGGCGGGGCATCGCTTTCCGGCGGGCAGAAGCAGCGTGTCGCCATTGCCCGTGCGCTGATTCGTGATCCGCACATACTGATTCTCGACGAAGCCACTTCTGCGCTCGATGTGGTTGCTGAGCGGCAGGTGCAGCAGGCCATTGAAACGGCGGTGAAAAACCGCACAACATTTATTGTCGCGCATCGCCTTTCTACGATTCGAAATGCCGATCGAATTGTGGTTATGAACGAAGGCCGGATTGTCGAAACCGGCTCCTACAGCGAACTGATGGCCCGGCGCGGCGCCTTCTTTGCGATGCAGCAGTTACAAACCCTGGAATAGCGGTTTTTTTTGTCACGGACTGTTCTGCGGAAACGGCCTTGGCTGTTTTACTGCGGGACGTTTCATGCGTTGTGTGACGAACCAACTGATGACGGCGATGGCGATGCCCGCAAAAAAAACTGATTGGTAGCCGAAGGCGCGCCATAATACGCCGCCGAGCAGGGCGATGCTGATGGAGAAGATGTGATCGATGGTGACGGCCATGGTGAGTGTCGGAGTAATGTGGCTGGGATCGATGGCGATTTTTTTCATGTAGGTGGAGCGGGCGATGTTGAAGCTCATGAGGGTTTGATCCAGCAGAAAGCAGATGGCGACAATCAGGAAGGCGGCGGAGGGTGGAACGTGGTCGCGGGCAAGGGCGTACCCGGCGCAGACGAACACGAGCAGAACGGCTTCCAGCGAGAGGGCAAAGCGTTCGCCTTTGCGGTCAATCATGTGTCCGACCATGGGTTGGATGGCGATGCCGACGGCCCCTCCGATGGTTAAGAGGCGGGCGATCATGGATGTCGGCTGATTAAAGATGGTCACAAGAACCCACGGCGCGAAGGTTAAGAAGATCTGCTTGCGGGTGCCGAAGAGGATCGCGAGCAGATAGTAGAGCCGGTATTCCTTGTAGAGTTTCAGGTGCATACTTTGCGCGTGCGGTTTGTCCGGCACCATTTTATAGAAGCAGAATCCGCAAGCCAGCAGGCTGACAGCGGCGATCAGAATGGTGAGGGTAAAGTTAAAGTGCAGGTACTGGAATCCCAGAAAAACCAGCGACGATCCGGCAATGGCGGTGGCATTACGCAGGGCGCTGATTTGACCCAGCCGTTTGCCGGCCTGTCCCGTTTTGGCCAGTTCCATGGCAATTCCCTGATTGACGGGCAAATAGATGTGCTGTCCAAGGCTGTACAGAAAAAGCCAGGGCATCATCCAGTGAAAAGAGCGCGAAAAGAGACCCAGGGTGATCAGGCCGATGCAGCCTAGAAATCCAGACAGCGCCGCCATGCGCCGCGAGGGCAGAAAGGCCAGCAGGGCCGAAACAAAGGCAACGGACAGGCCGGGCAGTTCGCGGGGCACCTCCAGCAAGGTGCGCTGCAGACCGTCGATGTGAAATCGCGCATCAATAAAATTATTGAAGATGGCATCGACCAGGGAACTGCCGAAGCCAAACGCGATGACGGCCGCCAGAAAAAACTTCATGTCGGGATGAAGGCCGTTCAGTTTGTTTTTTATGTTTTTAATCACAGCGGCAGCTTTTCGTATCCGGGCATACGGGGTCGCAAGTTATACCTGACGGGTTCTGTTGTCCAGAGACTTTAATTCGAGACCCGGAGTTTAAAATTGATCTTTAAAACTTCAAAACACCCGATTCTCTGACCCTTTCCCCGCGTATGCTGGGAAGGGCAGTGAGGCGGAAAACGGCGCCAGGTTCATAAGAGTGCGTTTTGTGGGTTTCTTGTTTTTGCGCCGTCGCGTCACGGTCCGGCTTTTTTATTTCCGCCGGGTCGGGTCGGGTTTATCGATTCGATCAGTTGATCGATGGCTTTTTGATCGGAGGGGGATTCAGGGACGCGGTCCGGCGCGAAG
Source organism: Pontiellaceae bacterium (assembly GCA_025457785.1). Taxonomy (GTDB): domain Bacteria; phylum Verrucomicrobiota; class Kiritimatiellia; order Kiritimatiellales; family Tichowtungiaceae; genus Tichowtungia. Next base: position 3,236 of record JALOTS010000095.1, read on the forward strand.
CGCTGCCGGTAGTGTTGCTGGATGATGAGGCGCAGGTCATCATAATTCAGCAGCGCTGCGTCGGCCTGCCGGATGCGGGCGGCCCAGGTGATAAGTGTTTCGCCGGGGTTGCGGGGATAGCCTTTGCGGGCGAGCGCCTGTTCGAGTCGGTAAAAGCCGTCGAAGTTCGCCGGGCGGAGCGGGCGTTGTTTTTTGTTTTTCACTGACATTTTCTTGCGTCCGGTTTCTTTCTGTTTCCGCAGGCGGTTGCTGATCATGAGAATCAGCAGAATCAGCAGTCCGATGGCGAGACGGCTCATATAGTCTGTTTCGCTCCAGCGGAACCGGGAAAGCTGAAAGGCGATGAACGATCCGAAGTCTGTAAAGAGGTGAAAGATTGATTGATCGGCATCTTCCAGTTCAAGCCAGTTGGGGGAGGTGGTGTCGAGATCCTGCCAGTATCCGTTGATGAAGACGCGTGTCCATGCGTGCCCGTGGCGCTGCCGGATGATGAATTGCCGTTCGAGCGGGCTGTATTCGGCGGCGACGTAGCCGACGGTGTAGCGGGCCGGAATGCCGCAGGCGCGCAGGATGAGTACGGTGGCGGTAGCGAAGTATTCGCACTGTCCCGCTTTCCGGTCGAGCAGGAAGTTTGCGAGCGGTGTTTGCCGCGAACCTTTGCCTTTGTGATTGAGGGTGTAACGAAACTGAGTGTTAAAGGCGGTTTTAAGAGTTTGAATCACGGCATCGGACGAAAGGGTTTTTAGTCCCGTTTCGTCGATGAATAGGGTGATGGCGTTTAGTTCATCCGGCGGAATTTCCAAATCGAATTTGTTGGGCGGCGATTCGGCGGCGGCCCCGGCGGAGAAGGATGCCCGATAGTTGATCAGCCCTTTTTCCACATCTTTAATCACCATCGCTCCGAACTGATTGGTTTCGAGGGTTGCGCGGGGCAGGAAGTCGATTTGAAAGGTGTCGCCGGGCAGTTTGAGCGTGTCTTTTCCTTTGCGGATGCGGGTGTGAATATGAATGGAGTGCGGGGCGGAGCCTTCCGGAGGATCGGAAAGGCGCACGGGTTGATCTGCCGGGGTTGACGGGCGTTCGTTCAGGCGGGTGCCCATCGCGCTCCACTCGGGGGAGCGATACACGTTATAGGACGCTTCGCGCAGCAGAAGCGGCCGGGCGGCCGGGGTGTCGGGGGTGGCGCGGAAAAGAATGGTATCGTGCATTTTCTGCGTGCCGATGTCGCCGAGGGAGGTGATTGATTTCAGCGGATTGGCGCTGTGTTCGAAGAAACGGCGTGACATGCCGGTCAGGATTTTTTGCAGTTCGAACAGCGCGGTATGACCGCTGAAGCCGAGTCCGGCGGCGAGCAGGATCAGCACGATCCAGCGGTATAGCGGTGTTTGGCGGGAGCGGAAGCCGTACGCGGTCCAGCCGCCCAGAACGCAGATGCCCGCAAAATAGCTGCCGTCGGTGCGGTTTCCGAATCCGGCGGCAATCAGGCTGAGAAGCAGATAGGGATAGAACAGATTGACCGGCGGAAGGGTCATGGAACTTTTTTTCTGCAGGCGGGCAATCAGCGAAAGGGCGGCGAGATCGACCTTGCCGGAGAGGCTGTAGTGCTGCGCGGCAAACAGCGGGAAGAAAATACAGGGGAGCAGCTTGCCGATGTCAAACATGATGCGGGTTTTGTCGCGGAAAAATCCGGCCGTCAGAATGCCCAGAAGGATGATGGTGCAGGTGTCGGTGAGGTGACTCCATTCGGCGCGGGTCAGATCCCAGCGGGTTTTAATGATCCGGCGCGCTTCGATCGCGACAGAAAAAAGAATCGCAAGCGGCAGCAGGTTCGTCTGCCAGCCCCAGAAAAGGAGCGCGGCGCTGATAAGAAACGGCGGAGATTTATTCATGTTGTCATATCTATACCGCTTCTTATTTTGTATGCACGTTTATATTTAATCCGGAATCTTTGTTGCTTACCCGGCTGTTCCCTCGGGGTTCCGCCAGCGAATCCGGGAGCGGGTGCGGGAATTTGTCAAAAAACCGACGTTCGGAAATAATGGAAAAACCGATTAAAACGGGACAGGAAGAGATTTTTTGTGAACAAACCGAAGAAGGTGTACCGCTTAAAAAAGCGGTCTAATTAAAAACAGGCCGCACTATGCGGTTCAATAAACTTCGCTATGAAAAAACGGAATGCACCAGATGATTAAAAGAGCAGTTGCAATAGCCATGCTACTCTGTATGAGGCTCCTTGAGAACGGATCACTAAAATAAAAATATGAGTACATTTTTTTGTTTTTGCTATTATCGCCTTTATCAGTGGTCAGTGAGGCGGGATGAGAATATCACTGTTTCCTTCGGAAATTATTTATCGCTTCGCTTTCAGCTTTATGAACATCCATTCCCATGTATAGTTTCTTCATGGCGTACTCCTTTGGTTTGTTTGGAATTGATCAATCAATGTGGATAGGTCCCGGTTCGCCGAGGCAGCCCGCGGGACATACCCCGTTGGGTACGCCACCAATTTAGAAAAAAATTGACCGTGGCGGAACCAACTTCAGCCATAAGGTTTGGAAATCGGAGAGTAATATGAGTGAACCAATCGAGAAAAGGTTTGTTGACCACCCCGCTCCAAGCATCGGACTGTTCTCGCTGTTCCTGGGCATCATTTGTTTTCTGATCGCCGTTATTCCTCTCGCCATTGACGATGTGCCAAGGGAGGAGCTTGGCTCGGCGGCGGCAATCAGCATCTACGCAGTTTTCGGGCTCTCAATAGCTGTTCTGGCATTCTACCTTTGGCCTCTCTATACAACATACTACATCATCGATAGGCACGGCATTACGGTGAAGTATGGCCCTTGGACCCACACGTCACGATGGGAAGAGTTCAAGACGGTATACTGGCAGAAGGGTATGTTCATTACGAAGATCGGTTGGCCCTCTATCAACCCGTGTGTGAGACTGTCAAATGGCCTTGTTCTCCTCCGGAAGAACAAGAAATGGAGTTTGTACCTGACCCCGAACGATCCCACGGAATTCGCTCAGAAGATTGAGATTTTTGCACCAGAACTGACAAAGGAAATGATCAGATAGGATTTCTAACAAGAGAGTGCAGAGTACGCCGCGAAGCGCGTTGCTTCTGACTTGTGTCGTCTTCATAGGGAAATACTATGGAAGCACTAAGCCTAACGTTTATATGGCTGAAGTTTGAACCGGGCTTCGCCAAGCCGGTTGTTAGTTGTTGGTTGTTGCCCTACATTTCAAATACCCCGTTCTCAAAAATTGTTCTGTCAAAACTCTTCCCCTTCGTGTCTTCGCGCCGTTGCGGTCATCAGAACTCTCTTGCGCTGCGTTCATCTGCGGATCGTTTTCATGTTGTCTTTGTGTTCTTTTGCGGCCGAAAAAGTTGAATTTCCCATGGATGGCAATTTACAATCCGCTGTTTTTAAGAAAGTATCCATGCAGGACGAAATTTTTCCCGTTGGTTTGTGAAAGGAAGATTGTAGAGTGACTACAGACGAACTGATTGTTTTGATTGTTTGCGCAATGATATCTTTTTTTACATGGGGACGCTGGTACCGCATGCTGTTCGCAACGTTTGCCCGCGATTCCTTCAGGGTCCGCAAACCGCTGTTGGCAGGAATACCGCCTGCCTGCCTTTTTGTTATTTTTGTTATGTTAAAAACAACCGCATCATTCGATGTGCGTGATTCAGCCATCTATCTGCTGTTTTATACAATATTCGGTGCGGCCTGGCTTGGTGCGGGAATCTTTCTTCTGCGGGGAATCGGTTTTTACCCCTGCGACGATGCCATAGAGCGAAACAATCCGGCCGCAGCCGTCGCCGTTTGTTTGAGCTTTGTCGGCCTCGCGGAATGCTATGCCGGTGCAAACATCGGTGACGGGCCCGGATGGTGGTGCGTTTTGTTCGCAGGAGGGCTGGCTACATTCGTATGGCTTTGCCTTTTGTCGATGTATCAGGCAGTCGGTCGTGTTGCAGAAGAAGTTACCGTGGAACGGAACATGAACAGTGCCATCCGGTTCGGCGGGTTTGCCATTGCTGCCGGGTTTGTTTGCGGTCGCGGCGCCGCCGGGGACTGGACCTCAGCGCAGCAGACAATTATCGAGTTCTTTGATGTCTGGCCTCTATTGGGTTTGATTGTAATCGCCTGTTTCACGGAACACTTCGCTTCCGCCGGTTACAGGGACGGGCAGCGCATCGAGAACCGGCATCAAAGTCCGGTTCCGGCATTTCTTTGCGCCTGGTTTTATATTGCGACAGCCATTGTAACTGTCCTTTTTTTCATTCCGCCCATTCCTTAACCGCCGCCTAATGAAACCACCCGTTCCAGCGAATTATAATTCCGGTGACTCCTCTTCCGGAGCAAGACTGGTTCCGATTAATCCCGCCCTGTATCCGGACTATCGGCAGCGTGTCATTTTTTCGTGCTGCAAATGGGATCCGCAAGTCGGCGACATCAATACCATTTCCGATCATGTCGTTGTGCTGTCCCGCTCCGCAGCG
>JALOTS010000343.1 GCA_025457785.1 Pontiellaceae bacterium
CAGAGTTGGCTTCGAATAGTGATTATGTATGTTCCATATGCAGTTTTCTCACAGGGGACTTGAACCCCGTTAACAACACGCCCATGCCGGGCGTACACCTGAGAACACACTCTATCACCGCCTCCGGCGGCTCAAAGAGACGCGAAACATTCTTCGCATCTGTTTTTTATGTTTTTCTTCGGTCAGAAGGAGGGTCAAAGGCTGGAAAGTCCAAAATCAAAGGTCTGAAGTCGGAGACAACGGGAGTCGGCAATCGGAAATCCCCGGGAAAAAGGGAAGAGTTCTTTGTAATATATTGTTCGAAAATACATTATCCTTTTTCCATCATTCCTTTATTCCAATATTCCAACGCTCTGTTACTCTTCGGTTATGTTTCAATATCAGCAGCGCAATCAGTATTTCGCCCAGATCGCCTCCGGGTTTGAAGAAATCGCCAAAGCCGAGCTCTAATCGCTCGGCGCAACGAATCTTGTCGAAGCCTTTCGCGGGTTTTATTTCGAAGCCGATCCGGAAACCTTTTACCGTATCAACTATACCGCACGGCTGGTTGTACGCATCCTCGCACCGCTGATCACCTTCGACTGCCACAGCGACAACTATCTCCACCAGACCGCGCTCAAAATCGACTGGAGTCAGTTTATGACGCACAGCGACACCTTTGCGGTTAACGCATCCGTGTCAAACACGCCGTCACTGACCCATTCGCAATACGCCGCGCTGAAAGTCAAAGATGCCATCTGCGACTGTTTTCGCCGGAAAACCGGCGAACGCCCTTCAGTTAATGTGCAGTCGCCCGATCTGGGCGTTCACCTTTTCATCCGCAACAACCGCGCCACCATCAGCATCGACGTTTCCGGCGGCTCCATGCACAAACGCGGATACCGGACCGCCTCCGTAGAAGCGCCGATGCAGGAAACCCTCGCGGCGGCCGTTATCCGGCTCTCCGGCTGGGACGGTGAACGTCCGCTGCTCGACCCTATGTGCGGCTCCGGCACCCTGCTCTGCGAAGCCGCCATGAGCTATTGCCGCATCCCCGCCGGATTTCTGCGCAAAGAATGGGGCTTCACGCGGCTCCCGGATTTTGATTCCAATCGTTGGAAAAAAGTCAAAACATCCGCCGAGGCCGCGATGCGCCCCCTGCCCGCCGGGCTGATCTCCGGAAGCGACCTGAACCGGGATGCCGTCCGTGCGACGCGCACCAATCTGAATAATCTGCCCGGATGCAAAGACCGGATCCGGCTGTCGGAAAAAAATGTCTTCGATATTCCAGCCGTTGGAAACACCGCGATTGTCGTCAACCCGCCTTACGGCGTGCGTCTCGGCGACCGCGAATCGGCAGAAAAACTGATGAAGGAATTCGGCGACTTCCTGAAGCAGCGCTGCACCGGCTGCACCGCTTATATCTATGCCGGAGACCGCCAGCTTCTGAAAAAAGTCGGCCTGAAACCGGAATGGAAAAAGGAACTGAACAACGGCGGGCTGGAAGGCATTCTCGGTAAAATTGATTTATATGCCTCACCCAAACCACAGCCGAAGAACGTTTAGCCCACAACTAACCCGCTGACATTAAATCAAAATAATTTGGGACAAAATAATGGGAAGGAACACCTGTTTCATGAATGGAAATTATTTTGTCCATAATTATTTTGATTGTTTTCTTTCGCCGCGCCGGTGGATTCGCAAGCCCCCCCTGATTTGTTTCCGTGTATTCAATGTATTCTGTGGTAAAACTCTCCATCTTAATTCGCGAAAATCAGCGTTTATTCGAGGTTAAAAGGATTTATGGGGATGAGAAACGTTTCAGAGGTAGATTGGGAAAACTGGAACCCGAAAGAACGGGCGACGCTGATGTTCATTCTGCAAAACGGCCGGATGCTGCTCATTCATAAAAAGCGCGGATTCGGCGCGGGCTATTACAACGCGCCCGGCGGGCGGATCGAAGCGGGCGAAACCCCGCTGGAATGCGCCGTCCGCGAAACGCAGGAGGAACTGTGCATCACCCCGCTCAATCCGGTTCACGCCGGCACACTGATGTTCCAGTTTATCGACGGACACAGCATTCACGGCGAAGTGTTCACCGCCACGGAGTTTGACGGCACACCGACCGAAACCGAGGAAGCGGTTCCGGTCTGGTTTTCCGTTGATGAACTGCCCTGGCACAATATGTGGGCCGATGACCCGGTCTGGTATCCCAAACTGCTCGCCGAAGAAAAATTCATCCGCCGGCCGGCGGCAGCCTGTCGTTCACGTTGACACGTTATCCCTGTCTGCCCGCTGTCGCAGGGAAAAAGCCTGCGCCGCATAAAAAACCGGAAACACCGCTTTTGCGTCAAAAAACAGAACCCGTTGCTTTTTGACCGGCATCTGTATAAAACTATTCATCGTTAAACCCTGTAATAGAACCCATGATCAAATTCATCTTCAAGAGACTGCTCGAACTGGTTCCGGTGCTGGTGATTTCAATCACCCTCGTTTTTTTCTTAATCCGGCTGGCGCCCGGCGGGCCGTTCACGCAGGAGAAAAGTTTTTCAAAGGAAGCGATTGCCCGCCTGAATGAACATTACGGGCTCGACAAACCGATCCTCGTGCAGTACGGCAATTACATGCTGAACCTGCTCAAAGGCAATCTCGGTCCCTCCTTTCAATATCCAAACCGCTCGGTCAACGAAATCATCGCCGAAAGTTTTCCGGTTTCCCTCGAACTCGGATCATGGGCGATGCTCTTCGCACTGCTCGTGGGCCTGACCGCCGGTATCGTCGCTTCGCTGAGGCCGAACACCTGGCAGGATCACCTGCCGATGGGTATCGCCATGACCGGCATCTGCATGCCCTCCTTTGTCCTCGGTCCGCTCCTTATTCTCATCTTCGGCCTCTGGCTCCGCTGGCTGAACGCCTCCGGATGGGAAACAGTCAGCGACCGCATTCTGCCGGTGATCAC
>JALOTS010000096.1 GCA_025457785.1 Pontiellaceae bacterium
TGGCACCGCGCCGGACGGGTGGACGAAACCCATGTGGAGTTTCTGCTGCGCTTCCCGGTTCTGTTTCTGCTCGAACGCGTTACACTGGGCCTCCTGCCGATCGTTCTGCACCGTGTTATTCTGCGCCCGAAACGCATCGGCGAACGCATTCGCGAAGGATACCTTTTCCTGAAAAACTTCATCACCAGCGCGGAATACCGCGAAAAATGGTTCCTGAATGAAATCGCCCTCGGAGAAAAGGACGGCATGCTGACCCCCGAAGAACGCAAGGATCTTGAGGGAGTTGTCCGTGATCCGTTTATTGTCAAATACCTCAAATGTGTCGGCGTACATTTCGCCACGTTGCCGATCACGCAGATCGTCAGCGTGACTTTAGGTTCAATCTGGGCCGGGTGGCTGCTGGCAAAGGGACACCCATGGGAAGAGGCCGTTCTGGCGTTCGTTGGAACCGTCGCCTTGTTTCAAGTCATCCCGATTTCGCCCGGCTCGATCTGTCGCGGGGGATTTGTCGTTTACCTGATGATCAAAGAGCGAAATCTGCGCGACTACATCATCGCCGCGCCGGTCTCCTTCATGAAATATGTCGGCTATCTCGCCTTCCCGCTCCAAATGACCACCACCTACCCTCACCTCGCCCGCTTTATGGCCAGCCGCTGGGCGACCAACATGGTGCATATCATTCCGGTCTTCGGCGAAAAAGGGGCTCTGATGGAACATTGGGTTTTCGACACCTTTTTCAACCGCCCGCAAAAATTCGCCAAATGGGCCGCCCCGCGCATGAACTGGCTGCTCGACGGATGGATGGTTTTCGGACTGACTCTGTCCGGACTGGCGTTTTACCTCTGGCCGCTTCAACTGACCGTGCTGAAACCGCTGGTCAATATGATCATCGGCACAACGGTACTCTTCGTTCTGCCGCGCATCCTTTTCTACCCGCTGATGCAGAAAACAAAGCATCAACCTGCCGCAAGCACAAAGCTGTAGATTCCTGGGGAAAATCTTTTCCATAAAATATTGCCCTTTCCGCCGGATTTGACTATTTTCGGGCGCAGTTTGTACCGCAAAAGGGTAAAGCCCTTTTAAATACGATATGACTATCCGGAGGCTGGCGTGAACAATGAATTAATCCTTAACGTTATCTGCACGGTGCTCGGGGGGCTCGGTATTTTCCTGCTGGGCATGAAATACATGTCCGAAGGCCTGCAGGCGGTTTCCGGCGAACGGCTGCGGAAAATCATTTCGATCGCCACCGACAACCGGATCATGGGCATGCTGGTCGGATTAACCATTACCTCCATCATTCAGTCCAGCTCCGTCACGACCGTTATGGTGGTCGGACTGGTCAACAGCGCAATGATGACCCTGACACAGGCCATCGGCGTTATTTTCGGGGCCAACATCGGCACCACCGTTACCGCTTGGATTTTAACATTAAATGTCGCCAAACACGGACTGCCCCTGCTGGGTTTGGCCGCCTTTTTCTTCCTTTTCTCCAAAAACGAGCGGTTGCGTTACATCGGCATGGCCGTTATGGGCATCGGCATGGTCTTCTTCGGCCTGACGCTGATGACCGACGGATTTAAGCCATTGCGCGCACTGCCGGAGTTTGTGCAATGGTTTCACTCCTTTTCCGCAACTTCCTATCTGGGGGTTATGAAATGTGTGGCGGTCGGCTGTATTCTCACCATGATTGTCCAGTCTTCTTCCGCCACCGTCGGGATCACCATGGGACTGGCCACCACCGGCATGATCAACTTTGAAACCGCCGGCGCACTGGTGCTCGGCGAAAACATCGGCACCACCATCACCGCCTGGCTTGCCTCGCTGGGAGCCTCCGTCAACGGGAAACGGGCGGCTTATGCACATATCTGCTTCAACACTCTCGGCGTATTGTGGATTACGATTCTCGCCATACCTCTCTATTTTCCGCTCATCGGAAAAATTATCGGCCATGATCCGGACACCCTCGTAACACTGGCGGACGGCGAACCGTCCTACCCGTACATTATGGCGGCCATTGCCGCGGTTCACACCGGATTTAACCTCGCCAATACCATCGTATTTCTGCCTTTTGTCAAACAGCTCGCCCGGCTGGTTTCATGGATCGTCCCGGAAAAGCAAACCCAAGAAGAAATCCCGCATCTCACCCATCTGGATATTCGTATGCTCGACACGCCTGCCATCAGCATCATGCAGTCCCATCAGCAGATTCTGTTTATGGCCGAATGCAACGAAGGCATGCTTGAAAAACTGGCGCTCATTATGGAGTCCGGCGCTCCGGACGAAAAACTTGAACAGGAGATTTTCGCTTCCGAACAGGCGCTCGATCTGGTGCAAAGGGAAATCATGCTGTTCCTCGGCGAACTGCTCAGCGGACAGATTCCGCACGATGTGATGGAAAAGGCCCGCGGCCAGATGCGTATGGCGGATGAATATGAATCCGTAAGCGACTATGCCGCCAGCGTGCTCAAGGGCCTGCTTAAACTCCGCACCAACAACTTAAAATTGGCGCCAGAAGGCGTGGAAGAATTCAAACATCTGAACCGCCTTGTTCTCGACTACCTCAAAAACGTGAGCGAAGCGGTGCGCAATGAAGATCAGATCAGCGCGATCAAACTGTTGTCCATTAAAAACGAAATTGTCCATATCATAAAAGAACACCGCCGGCTGCATCTCAACCGGGTATCCGAAGGAAAGGTTTCCCCGCTGAGCAGCCTGATCTATACCGACATGCTTAACGATTACCGGCGCATCAACGACCATATTCTTAACATCGCCGAAGTCGCCGCCGGCGAAAAATAAGATCAAAAAACCGGTAAAAACGGTTTCCATACCGCGAGGTCTTCTCTATAGTCCGCGAAATTATTTGTTAAACGCGGACACACCGGGAACACCCCATGGGAACCTCATTGCCGATAGATATTTTTTTTCAGGTAGGCGGCGGTCTGGGTCTTTTTCTGCTCGGCATGAAATATATGTCCGAAGGGATGCAGGCGGCGGCGGGAAACCGGTTGCGCACGATGATCAGCGCCGTAACCGGAAACCGTTTTACGGCCTGCGCGATCGGTTTCCTGGTCACCTGTCTCATTCAGTCCAGCTCCGTAACCACCGTCATGCTGGTCGGTTTCGCCAATGCCGGGCTGATCACTCTGGCGCAGGCCGTCGGAGTTATTCTGGGCGCTGACATCGGCACAACGATCACCGGATGGATTCTGGTGCTGGACATCGGAAAATACGGCCTGCCGATGCTCGGATTCTCCGCTCTCTTTTTTCTGTTCTGTAAAAGCGACAAAACCCGCAGTATCGCCCTTCTCGTTATGGGACTCGGGATGGTGTTCTTCGGCCTGCTGCTGATGAAAGAAGGATTTGAACCGCTCCGCGACCTGCCCGATTTTCTGGCCTGGTTTTCAAAATTCACCCCCGACACCTGGTGGGGAATTGTTAAATGCACACTGGCGGGCGCCGGAATCACCGCCGTTATTCAATCCTCGTCGGCCACCGTCGGAATCACCATGGGACTGGCCGCATCCGGCATTATTAACTTTGAAACCTCGGTGGCGCTGGTGCTCGGGCAGAATATCGGCACCACCATCACCGCATGGCTCGCCTCCATCGGTGCGTCCCGCAACGCAAAGCGGGTGGCGTATGCGCATATTATCATCAAGGTGATCGGGGTGATTTTCATTCTTTCGCTTTTCCCTTTATACATGAAACTGGTCCGGGTCATGCTGCCGGTCGATCCGGATCTGTCCGTTATGACAAACGGACATCTGGAATATCCCGCCATGTTCAAGGGAATTGCAGTGGCCCATACCACATTCAACGTTCTGCTGGTTATTCTCTTCCTTCCCTTCACCCGCATGCTGGCCGACCTGCTGACCCGGATTATGCCGGACTCTGCGGCAGAAGAGGTTCCGCATCTCACTTATCTGGATGTCCGCATGCTGGATACACCCTCATTGGGACTGGAACAGTCGCACCGCGAACTGCTGTACATGGCCGAAAGCGTAAAACAGATGATGGGGCAGCTTCGCTCCAGTCTGTTTACACAGAAGGCGGACGTGGAGACCCATCGGAAAATTTTCCACAGTGAGGAAGTCCTGGACAATGTGCAGAAGGAAATCACAGAATTTCTGGGAGGAATTCTGTCGGGAAATGTCACGCATAATGTCGTCAACGAAGCCCGCTGGCAGGTGCGCATGGCGGATGAGTATGAGTCGATCAGCGACTACATCGCGGGCATTCTTAAAATGCTGATTAAATTAAGAAACCACAAACTGCTGCCCGCCACGGAAGGTCAGGCGGAGCTGTTTGAAATGCACGACCGCACTGCGGAATATCTCGATTTCATAAATGCGGCGCTGGCTTCCCGTTCCAACGTTCTCGTTGAAGCGGTCACCCGCAGCGACGAATTGACCGCTCTGATGAAGGAATTCCGCGCCCGCCATCTCGAACGGCTGACGGAGGGAAAAGTCTCTCCGCTGGTCTGCCTGATTCTTCCCGATATGCTCAGCGCCTACCGCCGCATTAAAGACCATGCCCTGAACATCGCGGAAGTTCTTGCCGGAGAAAAATAATCCGGCACAAACCTTTCTTCGAAGAATCGTCAGACTTTGGGTGCCTGCATGTGCGCACGCGGACAGGCGCCTCCGCCGCCTTGAGATATCGGTTCCAATGCCTGGTTCCGGACGGCGCTGATCTGAAAAAACGGGCGCAGCAGATCTTCCATGGTGTAAAAACCGATGCCGTCCTTTTTCAGAAGATTTTCCGCCGCGAACAGCACGCCGTTGCCGAACGCCTCCCGCGAAATGGATTCATGCTTGAGGCGAACCGTCTGATAAGGAAATCCAAACAGAATTTCATGAACCCCGATAATTCCGCCCGCCCGGATTGTTTTAATCGCGCTTTCTTCCACTCCCAGCGCCTGCGCGATTTTTTTTGCCGTGCCGGACACCTCCGGTTTGCGCTTGAAGTGTTCCTCAATAATTTCAATGTCGGTGTACGGCGCAATATTTTTCAGAATTTTCGCCGCCATCATCAGGAAATTGATGCCGATCGTAATATTGGGGGACCACAGAACTTTGGTTTTCCCCGCCAGTTGATGAAGCTGCTGAATTTTTCTGTCCGGATACGATGAAATTGCGGTGATTATCGAAATTCCCCGTTCCGCCGCCGTCCCGCCGTAATAATCCAGCCCGGATTGCGAAGAAAAATCGATAATCGCATCCACCGGAAACTGATCCGTTAATTCGCCGGCGGTGAATTCTTCCTTTGAATAAATCCATCCCTGCTCATCCGCCTGAATCCCCAGAAATTCGGCGACCGACCGGTGCTCCAATGCTGCCGTTTTACGAACCACCCACCGCAAATCAACCGCCGGATTTTCCAGCAGAACCGCAGCGACCGCTTTTCCTGTTTTCCCGAAACCCATCAGTCCGATTCTCATCTCAGCTCTCCCGTTTCCGTTATCCATTTTATATCAAGACCCTTGGCAGCCGCGCCGGAGAATTTCAAACGAATCGGAGGCATCAGGCGCAATCACCGCCGTGATCCGGTAATGAGGTTTAAGCCGGGTATCGGCCTTGGGCACCCACTCGCGTTTCCCGTTCACGCACCGCACAAGAATGCAGCCGGACGGGAGGCCCAGCGAACGGACTTCAAGACCGGCAAACGGAGCCCCCTCCTCAATCACAAAATCGGCAACCGCAGGTTCATTCAGAACAGCGGAGGTTCCGCCGCGCTCCAGATCGCGCCGCAGCAGGGCCTCATAAATCGGCGTATCTTTCAGCGCATCAGCCACGATATAGGCGCAGAAACAACTGATTAACAGCGGCAGCATCTGGGAATAGTTTCCGGTCATTTCCAGAATGAGCATCACGCCGGTAAGCGGCGCGCGCACAATCGCCGTAAAATATGCGGCCATTCCGACTACCGCAAAAACAGCCGGAACCGGCACAACACCGGGAGCCAAACCGTGTGCAATCCGTCCGACGGCCAGCCCCAGCAGGGCGCCCAGCACCAGCAGCGGCGCAAAAATACCGCCCGGAACCCCGGTGCCGTAGCAGACGGAGGTCAAAACAAACCGGACAATAAAGAAAAGCAGAATCGCGCCGGGCAGCAGATCCCCTCTAAGCGCTGTTTCCGCCAGACTGTGTCCGCTTCCGATCGTAACAGGCGAAAACCAGCCGACCAGTCCGACCGCGCCGCCGGTCAGCATAACCGCCGGAAAAATAAACCGGCGCGGCAGTTTCGCGTAAAGTTTAACTGATGCCAGCAGACTGCGGTTAAACAGAACGCCCAGTCCGCCGCACAACACGCCCAGCAGGACGAATATCGGCAGCGCCGTCAGCGGAGGCACGGCATACGCCGGCACCGTAAAAACCGGAAACTGCCCGGTACCGAGACGGGCGATTACATCTGCAACCGCTGCGGCCAGAAACGCGGCGCCGAAAACAATCGGCTGAAAATCGCGGCGGACTTCCTCCAGCACGAAAACCAGTCCGGACAGCGGCGCATTGAACGCGGCGGAAAGGCCGGCTCCGGCCCCGGCTGAAATCAGTGCCAGCCGCTCGCCCGGCGACACCTTCAGCAGACGGGAAACGGCATCGCCGACCGCACCGCCCATCTGAACCGTCGGCCCTTCGCGGCCCAGCGTCAGTCCGCTTCCGATCGCTAGAATTCCGCCGAAAAACTTAACCGGAAGAACCCGTTTCCACTCCAGTTTGCGAAACCGCTGCAACACCGCTTCCAAATGCGGAATGCCGCTGCCGCCGGCCTCCGGCGAAAAACGGCGCATAAGCCAGGCCGCCGCGCCCGCCCCGGTCAGTGTAAATAAAACAGGGAACAGCCAGCCCCAGGCCGGACGGCCATGCGCCCAGGCGATCATCTCATTGCGAAACGCATCCGCTTCGGTCAGTAAAATACGGAAAAGCAAAGCCACGGTGCCGGCGCAAACGCCGACCAGCGCCGCCCGCGGAAAAATCCAGCGGCGCTGCTGACGGACGGAAAGATACTGCCGGATCTCGGAACGGACCGCTTCGTCCTCAACCCCGGAATCCGGTTTCATGAAACATCCGCCGCTGCAATTTTTTGTTTTCTGTTTTTCCGTTTCTCAAACAGATCAAGCTGTCCGTTTTTGAGAAGATTGTAGTTTTTCAAAAGACGCAGCGTCTGAAGCAGATCGGATTTTTCATAATTTTTTGAAACATCGACGCGCTCAATCAGTTCCAGCAGCATTGTATGAAACGGAACGACTCCGTCAACGCCCCCTTTTCTCAACAGGGCCAGTGTCTCTTTCTGATTCACGGCATCGGCCGCCAAATCGGATATACAAAGAATTTTCGTGATCGTTCCGGCCCCCAGAATTTTACGGGCCTCTTTGGTGACGGATAAATCGGCAAACCGTAAAATATCCGGATTTTTTTTCAACACCGCCGGACTGAACCGGTCAGTATGCCAACCGCGGACACTGACCACCGCCCGCGAAACGCCGGACAGCTCCGATGAACTCCAAAGCACTTCCTTCGGCGTGTCAGACACCCCCTCCGATCCGGGCCGGGCAACCAGCAAATCGATCTCTTCCGCATCCAGCTTATGCCGTGCAGCCACCTGATGCTTGTTGGGCTGTGTCACCAGAAAACCAAGCGTCTCAAAATACTCGCGCACAATCTGTT
>JALOTS010000097.1 GCA_025457785.1 Pontiellaceae bacterium
AATAAATCGGCTGATCCGTATGCATCTTCAGTTCGGCCCACGGCTCCCACCATCGATCCGTCAAAATCAGGGTTCCTCTGGGAAGATTGTTCCATACCCAGTCGTTGATTTTGTAATAGGGAGTGGGCTTGCCTTCGAGACGGATAATCGCCCAATCCGGCACGGCGGTGAGAAGAATATATCCGGCGGCGAGCAGCGCCCGCAGAACGGCGCGCAAAACCCGGTTTTTACGGGAAAGCGCGCGAACGCCAACATAAGCGCCCGCCCCCATAAGCAGAATAAACTGCACCCAAACCCCGGAAAAATAGGTGATTTTCCCCGTTCCGCCCCCCACAATCGCCACATAAAGCATGATCACGGCGATATGAAGCGCACAAATCCATGCCAGCGAACGGAGCCGGCGCGTACAGCCTGAACCGCCAAACAGCGCCCGCACCGTCAATGCGGCGAAAATCAGCAGCAGAAAGATAGCGGCGATGTTTTCCCCGGCGAAATAGGCGGGAAGAAGCCGTAAAAACTCCTTTTTGGCGCTGTCACCAACAAGATAATTTCCTTCGGCGGTGTGCAGAAGAACGGCCTGCACCGCCCGGTAAATCCAGCGGCTCATGACCAATCCCAGCAAAATACAGCCTGCCAGAAACGGGACGAGGAATCTGCGGCGTTTTTCGCTCTTCTTTAGAAACGCACGCAATCCGAAGATCAACAGCAGCAAAGCCTGCAAGCCGGTCACGATCCAGACAGACATATGCATGTGACAGGCCAGCGCGGCCGCCGCAAACCAGAACGTCCACAGGTTGCGGCCCGGCTGTTCTTTTTTCCGCAACCTCTCCTTAATCATCCAGAACGCCCAGAACATCACCGCCGAAAAACAAATGGCGCCGGAATAATAATAGGCCCCCCGCGCATGATACAGTGCGTAGGGATTAAAAAGAGCCAGCGTCAGAACAAACAGCGTCGCACCGGAACCAAACAGACGGCGGGAAAACCGCCAGACAATAAAAAATGTCAAAAGGCCGATCAGCGCAAACGGCAGGCGCGTTACAAACGGGGTGGGAGGCAGTCCGATTTTCACCATCAGCATGCTCAATGATCTGCAGAGCGGAATCTGATCCAGCCAGGGCGGATCCTTCCATAAGTCCACAATGCTCGCATCCATCACCGCAAACTGGTAAAAATCCACCTCATCGGCCCGAAAGGCCGCCCCGCCTAAAATCCAGAATCTGGAAAAGAGAGCCAGCGCCGCCAGAGATAAAAAAACAGCAGTATATTTAACGTTCCATTTCTTATACGGAATCATCTGCCCTCCATTCGGTTTGCCGCGCCATCCAATTTATTCTGAATCCAGCCGAAGAGCTGTCATGACATTCAGCTCAGCATTCCGACCTTACCCCCTTGATCTGCTGAGATCAAGCGATCGGTGGATGAAATTCGCCTCTGTTTGTTTTCTGTTTTTCAACCCGCTGTTCCTGCGGCGGAGTTTTGTCCGCCCTGGGAAATGATTTCATAAACATGTTGATACCGATGATGATGATAAACACCGCGAACATCCGTTTGAGGATGGCTTCGGAGAGGTTAAAAACAATGTGCGAGCCGATCACCGCACCCAGAATACCGCCGATGGCCATCCACCCGGCAACCGGCAGACTGATCGAAACGTCCGGGTTAAATTTGTAGCGGATAACTCCGGCCAGCGCCGTCGGAATCATAACCAGCAGCGAGATCCCCTGCGCGCTTTTCTGGCTGAAGCAAAACGCCAGTGTAAGAATCGGCACCATCAGAGTCCCCCCGCCGACTCCGAACAGTGAACTCAAAATACCGGTGGCAACCCCGGCGATAATATACAAACCCCAATTTTCCATTTTTTTACTCCCGGTGGTGTTACGAATCCAGCGACCCTGACTGTACGAGCATCACCGTTAAATCGCAAGCGCCGTTAAAAGCGGCCTGCCCGCAGCGAACAGATAACGCCTGTCCGGTTTAAGGATTTAAGCGGAAACTCGCAGTAAAAACTTCTTTCATCCTGAGACTAAATACCCGAAAATCCGGGACTGAAATAAACCAGCGCTTTATTCATACCGAGGTAAACTGTTATGGAACCGTTATGCTCACCCGGCCCCGCTCCAAAGGGAAAAATACTAAAACTGAAACAGGGGTATAATCCGAATTCCAGCTCTATTGGAACGATGATCTTTGCCCTGCCTGCAGCCATGTTGAGCACGGCCATTGCGTTCGGAACCGTTTCCGGACTGATCTGCTCCGCTTTTTTAAAAAAAGAAGAGGCCGTAAACCCGAAACAAACGGACAATCCGGAAACGGACACCCCGGAAGAGGAATAACATCAAAACAAGCGGCGTGAAAAGCTCATTGATCCTGCCGAACAAAAGGGAAACTCCATGCGTCTGCGTCTCACATCCTGTTCTCTTGCCGCAGGTGGTATCGTTCTTTCCTGCGGATGGCTTTCAGCATCCGCAACCTATGAATCCGTGTCGCTGGCCGCCTCCTTTTTTTCAAAACATCAGTTCAATGAAGGCCAGTCTGTTCTGATAAAACAACTGGGCGAACCGGATCTGGACAACGCGGAACGCGCGGCGATATGGGAAGCTCTGGGCGATTTTTACCGCGATGATGTCGGCGATTTTTCCGGAGCCGTTAATTTTTATCAGCAGGCCGAAGAACTGGGTTATCCCCAGAAGGACCGGTTGGAATCCATCCGGCGTTTAAAAGATAAGTACGCAGACATTGACCGGATCATTCAGGAAATCAGAAGCAGATCGAATTGGATGGTCAACGAACCGGATGCTCAGGAAAAAATCAGCACACTTCAGGCGTTCATTGCCCAAACGCCCGATTATTACCGGATGGCGGAAGCCCATTATTGCATCGCCCTGTATCACGCGGCCGGGGGGCGGAACGGCAAGGCGCTTGCCAGCTTTAAACGGGCCGAATCGATTAAACCGGCCCTTTCTTTTTTTATTCCGGTTCAAAACCAAATGAAACTCATTCAAACCCGCTGGTATCGATGGATCGCCACCTGCGGTTCAAAGACTGTTTTTATTCTGATGTTCCTCCTGAGTTCGATTCTCTTCTATTCTTCCAAACCCTGGAAATGGCTGACATTCAAAATAATCCGGCGGTTTTTCCTCCTGCTGACCGCGCTCTGTTTATTATTTCTCGCGGCGGGATTCCTGTTATCAGCCCTCTATTTAAAATCCGATGGAGCCCGTCAACTGACTTCCGCCGGCGAGACCTATCTGTTCTCCGTAATCTATGCTCCCGGATTCAACCTGTACATCAAGCTCGTCCTGTATATGGTCGCGGCCTTCTTTCTCACCTGTGTTTTTGCGCTTGGAACAACCTCCTTAATCCGCCGGAAATCCATTTCAGCCCTTCTGAACGGACTTGCCGGAACACTGATTATGGCCTCGCTGGTCTGTATCTTTTACCTCAAACACTGCGATCAGAAAACCCTGGGGCTTCCCGATTTAACCCCCGGAAGTTTTTTCAGCGCTACCAAGGCGCTGCCGTTTTCTTCAAGGGGAATTGAACCGCTCATTCTCACAGACCCGGAAGCCTTCCTTGACCCCGGCGTTTCGCACAATGTAAATCCTCCGCTCGAAAAATGGGCAAGGGAACATTGCCCGTTCAGTGAAAAGAACCATCCGGATGAATTGTAAAATGAACTACCGTTTTGAGGACTTCGGAGGGATTATTTCGAGTACAAATCCCCCTTTTCTGGCCTTCGTTGACCGGGATTACATGCGTTCTCTGTCTCTCGAGAGCCCGGAACACTGGCCGGGAGAACAAAAACCCGTCGGCATTCTGTCCGCACCCACCGAAGTCCATTTCGCCGCGACAAACCAATGCAGCGCCGGCTGCGCCAATTGCTATATGGATTCCGGACGCAAACGGGCAAATGAGCTGAACACGGACGAGTTCAAAAAGGCGATCGATCTTCTGGCCGGCATGGGAGTGTTTCATATCGCGCTCGGCGGCGGCGAGGCCCTCCTGCGTGAAGATTTCTTCGAACTGGCTGAATATGCCCGGAAAAAAGGACTTGTTCCAAACCTTACGATTTCCGGAATCAGTCTGAATCCGGCGCACATTGAAAAAATGACCGTTCTCGGGCAGGTCAACCTCTCTCTGGACGGTATCGGAGAAGCATATGGTGTTTACCGGGGCAAAAATCACTTTGACAGCGTAAATCATTCCTTCGACCTGATCCGTCAGCAGGGCATTCCGGTCGGAATCAACTGCGTTATCGGCGCGGCCAATTTCGACCTGCTGGAGAGTATCTTCGCTTATGCCGCTGAAAAAAAGGTCACGGATATCGACTTCCTGCGATACAAGCCCTCCGGACGGGGAACCGCCTCGTACCACCGCTGCAAACTTTCCAACGAACAAAACATGGAACTCATCCCGCGCATCAAAGCGCTCTCCGAAAAATATCAGGTTGCCTCAAAAGCAGATTGCTCCTTTATCCCGATGATCTGCTGGCACCGGCCGCCCTTTGACGAAATCTACGGCATGGGAACTTATGGCTGTGAGGCGGGCAATGTTCTTTTGGGCATAACCAGCGAGGGTCAGGTCAGCGGATGCTCCTTCCTGCCCGACTCCGGCCTGACAGTTTTTGACCTTCAAAACCCCTCCGCACGAACCGCCGCCTTTTCAACCTTCCTGCACTGGACAGACCATGCACCCATGCCTTGCCGCGAGTGCGCCTATCTCGAAATCTGCAAAGGCGGATGCCATGCGGTTGCAAATTTCGTTACCGGCTCTTTTGATCATCCGGACCCGGAATGTCCGGCCGTTGTAAAATATAACCGGACAGGTGCCGCATCATGACCTCCGCCAGACAAAAACCAATCCGTTCGTCCTCCGTTTTAGCGACCTGGACGATTACCGCGCTGCTCGCCGCAACCATTTACTTTCCCCTCTTTTTCAAGGAGAAATCCGCCACGGTGAAAGACCTTCAGAAAAACGAACTGAAAGCCTATGAACACATCCGGCGGCTGATAAACGCGCAATCCCTGTATATCCAACGTGACTACGACGGAAACGGCTCGCTCGAATACGCCCTGTTCATTCCGCACCTGTGGCGGTCCATCGGAAAAAACAACGAAAAAATAAAGGTCAATCTGCTTCCCAGAAAAACCGCGTTTGCCATCGGAGAGGCGCGAACCGTCAACGGGTATTATTTTGTGCAGAAATTCACAAAAACTGATCCGCAAAACCCTGAAAACACGGTGGATATAGATCCCTCAATTGAATGGGGCGCGTTAATGATCCCAGCAGAACCCGGCGACGGTTTCCTTGCTTTTTTCACCGACCAATCCGGCCTCATTTATGTTAACCACAGCGACAGCCGGCTGGAAATTCCCGATGACCCCGGGACGGATGCCCAGTGGATTCCCCTGAAGGATATCGAACACCTCAAATCCATTCAGCGGCAGGTTCGCGACCTGTACTCGCTGAATTAAAAACCGAACAAACGGGTTGAAACACGCACCCCTGAAAATAAAGTGAAAAAACAGAGCATGCGTCCCGCCTGCTCAGAAACAGGCAGGTGCGTCCGTCATGGCGCAACATGCGGCGGGGGGACGCTTGTCTTGTCTTCCGGCCTTTGCCCTACCTGTCGGGTTTGAATTTCCCCTTGATGTCTTCGACGATCATGTAGAGCGAGGGCACCAGCAGCAGGGTGATGGAGGTGGCGAAAAGCAGCCCGTAGCCGAGCGAGATGGCCATCGGGATCAGGAAGCGCGCCTGCCGCGAGGTTTCAAAGATCATCGGGGCCAACCCGCCGAAGGTGGTAAGCGTCGTCAGCATGATCGGCCGGAAGCGCTGAATCCCGGCGGCAACAACCGCATCGTGAGCGTTATCGTGGTGTGCCCGGCGGGAATTGGCGAAGTCGATGAGCACCAGCGCGTCATTGACCACCACCCCGCTGAGCGCCAGCATCCCGATAATACCGATCATGGTCATATCGTACCTCATCAGAATATGCCCCAGCACCGCGCCGATGATACCGAAAGGAATGCTGGTCATGACGATCAGCGGCTGGATATAGCTGCGGAACGGCACGGCGAGCAGAACGTAGATAGCCAGCAGCACCAGCGGGAGTGTGATCGACATGCTGCCCAGACTGTCGCGGTTGTCGGCCTGCAGTCCTTCATAACTGTAATCAAGACCGGGATATTGATTCATCAGCGCCGGAAGAACTGCGGCATCCAGTTGCGCCATAATTTCACCGGCTTTGGATTTGGGACGGACATCTGCGGTAACCGTTTGCGTTCGCATTCCGTTACGCCGGACAATGGACCTGTATGAATAACCGGATTTCGTATCGACCACTTCCGACAACGGCACTTCGCCGCCGGCAGGTGTACGCAGAATAAAGTTTTCCAGATTAAACATACGGGTGCGTTCAGCTTTCGGAAGCCTGACTTTAATCCGCACCTCATTGCGCCCGCGCTGCTGCCGAAGAACATCAACTCCTTCAAAAGCCGAACGCACCTGACGCCCGACTTCTTCCGCTGTTAATCCCAGACTGCTTGCAGAGGGCTTCATTGTAAAATCGAACTGCCGTTTGCCCTGCTCAATTCCGTCATCGATATCCTGGGCCAGCGGAAATGTTTCCAATTCTTTGGCCAGCGCGGTGGCGGCAGCTTCAAGCACGGCAACTTTTTCATGCCGCAGTTCAACCGTCAGCGCTGCACCGCCGCCCGGTCCGCCGGAATCGGAGGAAAACCGAACGGACCGCACACCGGGAACTTCTCCCGTTTTCTCGCGCCAGCGTTCCGTAAACTTATCCGTGCTCATAATTTTATTACGAATTTCAGGATCGGCCAGAAAAACACGTACTTCCACTTTATTCGCGCCGCCCTTGCCGACGTCGGCAAAAATCCCTTCCGAAAGTTCAGGATGCCCGCATTCATCGAGCACCGCCTGCGCGGCGCGAACCAACCGCTCACTGACCGCCTTCGTTTTTTCAACCGGCACACCGTACGGCAGCGTTGCACTCGCCTGCGCATAGTCGCTTTCAACCGTCGGGAACATCGCAAATCCGAGCCGTCCGCTCTTCCAATAACCGCCAACCAGAATCAGCAGGGCCAGCGATGCCGCAACAACCAGATAGCGGTGATGCAGGCAGCGGTCCAGAAACGGCCCGTATTTCTCCCGAACCCAGCGGGTAAACGCCACGCTGATGATTTGCTGACGGTTATGAATCCATGCATTGAGTCCGTGCGGCGCATGCCTGCGTCCGTGACTCAAATGCGCCGGAAGAATATACAGGCTTTCCATCCATGAAATGGTGAACACCGCAATCACCACCACCGGCAGCATTCCCATGATATTGCCCATCGTGCCGGGCAGATACATTAACGGAATGAAGGCCACGATATTGGTGAGAATACTGAATGCAACCGGCGAGGAAACCTCCCGGGTGCCTTTGATCGCCGCGTCAATCGACGGCATCCCTTTCTGCTGATAATCGTAAATGTTTTCGCCCACCACGATGGCATCGTCCACCACAATCCCCAGCGTAATGAGGTAGGCAAACATGGTGATCATATTGATGGTCATGCCCAGCATCGGCATGAGAATCATGGAGCCGAGAATAGACACCGGAATCCC
>JALOTS010000098.1 GCA_025457785.1 Pontiellaceae bacterium
GCCGCCCGCCTTGCCCGACCGCCTTCGCGGACGGCCTCTGTTCGACATCACACGCTGCACCAAAAACTGCCGCCTCTGCGCAGAAGCCTGCCCGGTCGGTGCCATCACTTTTTCCTCCGACGAAAAACCCGTGATCGATCTTGGAAAATGCCTTTTCTGCGACGACTGCAAACTCGCCTGTCCGCAACAGGCCATCCGCCACAGCGAAGACTACCGCCTTTCGGTCAGTAAGCATGAGCACCTTCTTCTCAAACAGGAAGATGCGTTAATTCTCGCCGAATCGCTCGGCGGAGAACTGAAAAAACTGCTGGGCCGCTCGTTAAAATTGAGACAGGTCAGCGCGGGCGGATGCAATGCGTGCGAGGCCGATGTCAACGTGTTGGGCACCGTCGGCTGGGATCTGGGCCGCTTCGGCATCCAGTTTGTCGCGTCTCCCCGTCACGCCGACGGAGTTTTAATCACCGGCCCCGTCACGCAAAACATGAAATCCGCGCTGCTCGACACCTATGAAGCGGTGGCAAAACCGAAAATTGTCATTGCCGTCGGAGCCTGCGCAATCGCCGGCGGACCGTTCATCGACCATCCTGAAGTCAGCAACGGAGCCGACTCAATCCTTCCGGTTGACCTCTACATACCCGGCTGCCCGCCGCATCCGCTCACGATCCTTGATGGACTTCTCCGCCTGCTCGGCCGCATCCCGGAAAAGTTGTAACCGCGCACAGAACGCACGAAAAGTTTTCCCACAGCTTTGGAGCAAAGCGGAAAAATAATTTGCGGAGCAAATAGTGACGAAAGGAACGATTCACACACGGACAGGAAGATTTTGGCAACCGAGCCTGCGAGCTGGGCTGGCGGAACGACAGCAACGAAACGCAGTGAAGTGGCAAAATAATTGATGGCAAAATGATTGATGGTCCTTTGAGGTTAAACGTCTTTAACGAGGTGCCCCGCACCGTTTCAACGATTTGAACGTCTTTTTTTCTCCCCATTCGTTGCGTTCTTCATTCGTTGTGAAACCCAGCCTTTTCTCCCCATTCGTTGGAGATTTTCCAGAATGTAGAGTAAGCGTCCCGCTTGCTTTTCTTCCGCTGTCAGATTCTCCGTTGATGGAAAACGACCGGAAAAATTCCCATGTTCGGAAACATAGTCAGAGTTCCAAAGGTTGGAAACTGTTCGGGTGCATGAAATGAAGCAAAAACATTATTTTATAGGACCGACCCCTTTTCCGACCCCTTTTCCTTTTCCCGACCCCTTTTCCTGCCATCCCTATGCGAACCAGAGATTTGACGCGAAGTACCCGAGGTAAGAGCCGTATGCGGTAGTGCCGCACGTACGGATCTGTGCGGGGAGGATTTACATATAAAAATATGCGTAAGTCCTTCTACCGCAAGGCCGGATTCATAGAAAGATGATTTTTGACCGTTGATGGGTTTGAGAAGGAGGCAGTAATTTATGAGATTTGAAAACAAAAACAATGAATTAGGCGGACTCCCTTTTCCGCTGACCTTTGGTTGCGGCGCAACAGGCCTGGCGGACTCGAAAAAAGCAAAAAATCGATTTTCAAATAACTGTTGCGAACCGTCTTTTCAATTCCATAAGAGTTGGGGAAAACACTTGGACTTTCCCCATTTTTTGAGGCGGATTTTTCTTCCTGCGTCTGGACAAAAAAATCTCTCATGTAAATCCAGGAAGAAACCCCTGCGGATCCTCTGCCAGGGGACTGCGCATCTTCGCCGGCCGGATACGCGAGAGCAGTGCGCCCACGCCATCGGCCAGTGCGTAGTAGAAAAATTCCGTCACGCCGTAAAACCGCTTTGAAGCGGTGATAATGTGTCCGGCCAGAATCGCCAGTCGCAGTTCCATTCCGATATGAACACAGATGAAGTAGAGTGCAAGCAGAACCACGCCCATCATGTTTTTCAGCCGCTGCCAGTTCAGCAGACGGATATCTTCCAGACCGTAGGCCTGCTTCATGAACCGGATTGCCTCTTCCACCAGCCAGCGCGACAGATACGCTTCAATAATCTTCCAGATCGCTTTTCGGCTTTGGCTGGTCTGCACATTGGTCAGCAACAGCAACGGCTCTGCACCGAACCCCTTAACAACCACCAGAGTCAGCAGCTGATCGCTTTCCGGAAGCCTCACCGCCCGTGCTCCAAACTCCAGATTGTACACCTTTTCGCCTTCACGGGTTTCTTTGATGATTGTTTCGGCGTATTTCATCGCACAGCCTGCTCGCTGCAAAGCTTCGCGTTGAAGATCACATGGCGGTCGCCCCGCTGGCGGATTACCCACCGGCTGCCTTGTCTGCTCAGCGGAAGCATAATGCTGTCGCGGTCGCCGCCCCGGTCGTAGACAAAGATCCCCCGTCCCTGAGCCGCTTCATGGATTGTGCGCATGACCTCCAGAACCTGATGGTTCTCACTGACAAAGTCCGGGGCTTCAGACGACCACATCCGCAGGTGAAGAGGAATCATCTGCCGGCTGCGCGGCTCGCAGGCAACGGCCATGCAGCCGGAATATCCTGTTGCAAGTTCGCTGCGGCTGCCGTCATGAATTGTTGCCAAATGGGGCATTTTCCGGGCGTACTCTTTGCGGATGTCGGTCGGATCGACAATGATCAGGGTGTCTTTCCCGACCCGCTTAGCCCCCTCGCCGGCTATAATCCGGTTGAGTTTTTCATCCATTCCTTCGGTGAGGATATTGCGCGACAGACGCTCCTCGGTTTTCTTGAGTGCAACCGGCTCGTCGAGTGAACGGGCAATTTCAGAAAGCTTAATGTCCTTGGATGCCTGTATGCCGAACACCATCTGATGAAGGAACTTACAGACCGGTTTTGAAAAGTGGGGGAAGACTATCCCCATAAATAAATCAATCTGTTCTCGAATTTTAAACGCAGTCTGAGTAGTGTTCACGCCGGTCTCCCTGGTTAATGGATGTGGTATTCAGCAACCAGAATAAGGAGACCCTTTCACTTTTAAAACACTATTTTAACCGATCCATCAACGGGTTACAAAAAATCCGCCTCAAAAAATGGGGAATGTCCTGGGAAAACACCCGTTGACAATGCGTAGCCCGGTGGATACACTTCAGTCATGGTCGAGATTAGAAAAACAGACGTCTTCGCCAAGTGGATGGATGGCTTAAGAGACATCCGGGCACGTGCACGCATTCAGGCGAGAATCGAAAGGCTGGCTTCGGGCAATCCGGGTGATGTAAAGCCTGTTGGCGAAGGAGTTTCTGAATTGAGAATCAGCCATGGCCCCGGTTACCGGGTCTATTTCAAGAAGAAAGGACATAAACTAATCATTCTTCTTGCTGGCGGAGATAAAGGTTCCCAAGGCCGGGACATCAAGACGGCTTTGCGTTTGGCACATGATTTGGAGGTATAGATTTATGAGTAAAACCAAGACAACACGATACGATGTGGCGGAACACCTCAGGACTCCTGAAGAGATGGCCGCTTATCTTCAGGCTTGTCTCGAGGAATCCGAAGGCGATGCCGCCTTCGTGGCAAAGGCTCTCGGTGACATCGCTCGCGCTAAAGGAATGACGCAGGTCGCACGCGAGGCGGGACTCTCCCGGGAAAGCCTTTACAAGGCCCTCTCCGGCGACCGTACGCCTGGATTCGATACAATCCTCAAGGTTACGCGCGCTCTTGGGATCGAACTCCACGCAACGCCTCTGCATACATAAAAAGTCCTGTTCTGCATCTTTTCTGCCTGGTTGTGGTCATCGATCTAAAAAAACCGCTGATCACGCGGATCAAAACGGATGGCTTCTATTGAAGGGGATTTTCGGGTAGAGGCGTAAAGGATGGTGATTCTGCAATTGCCACTCCGTTGCCCCGCAATAGCGGAGCCTCTTTCGCCTTGTTGGCTCAGGTCATCGGTTGACCGCTTCTCCAAAATGTACAAATGTGTACGCTGACACTTTCCCCCAGAGGTGCAACGGTTGTAAATACTTCAGAGTGAATGAAATAAATAAGAATCATTATTTTATAGGACCGACCCCTTTTCTTTTAAGAATCATTATTTTATAGGACCGACCCCTTTTCCAGACCCCTTTTCCTAGGACCGACCCCTTTTCCCGACCCCTTTTCCTCATCTGTGCCGTAAACACAAAAGCGCCCAGCACCCCCATCATGGGAATCAGCCGTTCATCATTCGTCTGCTGTACTTTTTTTGCGCACCAGGCCATCAATCCGGATGTCATGGCCCACAAAGTTCCACCCATAGCGGGTGATAATAAGGCATCAGCCATATGCATAACATTTCTCCCGTATAACGTCAGACGATCCGAATTTAAAGACACTCTTGAGCACCTTAAGGAATCTGCTTTGACCGGTCAAATAGATCCCAATATGCACGGTCTGTAACATACGGATCGACGGTTTTTGGATCGGTTCCTGCGGGAAGCACTCCAAACCGGATCATTTCTCGAACATATTGGGGGTTGACTTGGAAATTCGGAAAACCAAATCGGGGCGTTTTTGACCACTCTTGTTGAAAATTTTTCAATGCCGCCAGTAATTGCTGGTAATCCGGGTCATTCGTCGAGGTGAAAATTTTGCCGCAACTCTCCCGTCCGCCAGCCTCCTTGGAAAGCGGTGCGAGCAGAAGTGCCGACTTGTCGGGCCGGGAGGCGTTCAGAATAACATCCCAGGAATAGGTGCCCATTGGATCGTTTGTAAACACAGTTCGTTCATGGGGCGCGTAATCCCGTTCCAGCTGTTTGTGACGGATGTCCCGGTCATACACAGCGGGAATTCGTTGCGCCGTTCCGTTCTGAACGTGACAACTGATGCAGCGTTTTCCGATAATCGCCATACCTTTGCGTTGAAACGCGTTGATTTGTGCATTTTGATCCTCGGCATTCCGTAATCCTCCGTACGTGCCGCAAAACGGAGCGGCAGCTTCCAGCCATGCCCAAACGGTGGTCCATTCGGCGGGCGACACGTTGATGTCGTGATGACCGCCCTCTATTTTTCGTAACAACGGTGATGCACTTGAGCCGATGGTACGCGGCGCCCGGTTGCCATAGCCGTTTCGTCCGTCGGCAATCTGATTTCGCATCAATAAGCTGTAATAGCTGATGGAATACGAGGGGCCCATATCGCCTTCCAATGACAAATCGCCTTTATGGTCTGTGACGTTGTGGCAGGAAATGCAGTGCGCATCGAGGACGGGCTGGACATCCCGAATAAAATCGGGCACGTCCGGAACCCCTGGAATGGGTTCAATTTTTGAGGCGGGTCGACCCATCGCCAGCATTTGTCTGGTATTTACTCCGCTTTGCGGGGCTTCTTTTCGATCCTCGTGACAACCGAGACAGGAGGTGGTTTCTCCCGGAGCAACGCTGGTGAAGCTCTGCATTCGTTTGATCGACAAATTATTTTTATCCAGAGCGATGTAAAGTACTGGCCGATCGGCGGGCAGTTCAAAAAACGCTGAACCATCGTCTTCCACCGGAACGGTTCCCAAAATCCGTTGCAGTGTAAAGGTGCCCATCCAGCTGGTTAGATCCATGCCGCCTGAGAAATTCACCGGCTTCGGCAGCGTTTCAATAATCAGAAGTTTTTTGATTTCCCCGCGTTCTACGCCCGGCATGTTTTGTGAATTATATACATCGACCAACAGATGATAACCGACGGATTGGGTTAAATCGGTGCGATCCGGGACGCATTGTTCACGTTTACGAGCCATCACCGGACGGGGTTCTTGTACGATCCAGTTTGTTGGACATCCGGTGATTTCGTAGAGAATCCGAATATCATAAAGATCCCCGCTCTTCGATTTTTCTGCGACGATGATGCGCGGTTTACGTCCGTCGACTGCCAGAATACACTCCTTGCTGAACGGCCACGGATCAGCCATTTGAACCGTACCGGCGGCAAAATTGAGTTTGATTTGGCCTGCCGGGTCATCCGGACCGTATTGGTCTGTCCAGAAAGATAAAAAACCGTAATGGTCGCTTCGTCCATGTCCAGGAGAATCCACTCCAAGTACAAGATCTGAACCGGGAACCGGGCGGGCCCCGATGAAAACTCCTTTGGGTCGTTCATTTCCATAGAAGATTTTCTGGTTGGTTCCGTCGGGATTCATAGTCCACAAATGGTGAAAATCGACCTGCGAACGATCAACATATTCCCAGCGCATATACAGGATTCGTCCGTCGGGGAGTACCGCAGGCGTGTTGTCATGCTCGATATTACAGGAGAGCATCCGGATATTCGCGCC
This sequence comes from Pontiellaceae bacterium, assembly GCA_025457785.1. Taxonomy (GTDB): domain Bacteria; phylum Verrucomicrobiota; class Kiritimatiellia; order Kiritimatiellales; family Tichowtungiaceae; genus Tichowtungia. The sequence goes on from JALOTS010000098.1 coordinate 6,240, forward strand.
GTCCGCATCGCATCGATGCAGGGTTCCAACCTGAGTTTTCCAGCAATTAACCCAGCGCCGGCAGCGGGTTGAGATAAAAACCAGTCCGCCGTCCGGAAGATAAGATGGTTCATAATCATCGTAGGGCCCGCTGGTCAGCTGCCGTTGTTCACTACCGTCGATCTTCATCTCGTATAAATGATAATAAGGGGAATCCTCCTTGCGCCAGGCGAAGACGATTTTTTTCCCGTCGTAATGCACCTGCGGGTCGCGGATGCATCCATTTCGGGCTTCAAGCAAAACGGTGATACTCCCCGTTTTCAGGTCGAGCCGGCAAAGCTGTGCGCCGCGAGCAAAGGCCTTATGGGTTTCGTCATCACAGTAATACCCGATATTGGCATACCAGTGACCATCTTCATAGCGGGCCCGCTGAATGAAGATGATGGAATTTATCTTTTCCATTTCGGGGCGCAGCGTTTTGAGGGATTCATAGTGTACGCCGCTGTTTGTCGTGCCGCCATCTGGAGCTGCAACGCAACTCACCGCGAAACACATAAGTATACATATGATGCGACGCATTACACAGCCTCCCATGCAGTGACCACCGTGATTTGAATTGCGACAACGGTTGTCCGGTAACCGCTTCAGTAAGATACCAGTCCGGCTGAAACATGTCCATTTGAGTTTTTTAATGACCTTTATTGAACACTCATGCTGAATCCACAGGGGATGGCTTAATATATGAAATAGTTTTATAGAGTTAAGGCGTCTTTTATTTTGAGTCTATTCGCTGGTTATGGAAAAGTGGGAAAGGAATCTCACCTAATTTCCGTATGTATCGTTCAGGACACACAACCAGGGAGAAGTAAAAGATGAAGATCAGAACACAACGTAAAATCAGCTGTTGCCTTGTCGCCTCCTTTGTATTGGCCGCCGGAGCCTTGGCTCAGCCGAATATCTTGCTGATAACGGCTGACGATCTGGGTTGGAATTCTGTCGGAGTCTATGGCTGCCCTGTGGCGGATACCACGCCGAATCTGGATCGACTGGCTCTGGAGGGTGCCCGGTTTGAATACGCCTATGTGCCCATTGCGTTGTGTACGCCATCCCGGCAGGTCATGCTTTCTGGAAATTACAGTCATCAAACCATGACACACGGGTTCACTGAACTGGAGCGTAAGGGGCCGGCACTGCCCGATCTGCTGAAGGAACACGGTTACTATCTGGCGAACATCAATAAGCAGCAGAATGATTACGAATGGGATACCGCCATTGAGGAAAATGAGTCTGCAATGGGGCGGGATGTGCCGTTTTACCACAAGGCCATCAGCGGGATCATCGCCAAGGCCGGCGAAAAACAGCAGCCCTGGTTTATTATGGTAAATAGTAATGATCCTCACCGTCCGTTCTATAATTCTGAATCTGAACTGAATAACTCCAAGTATAAGACATTCCGGGATGAAGGACGGCTCAGTACACCAAGCCGGGTGTATGCTCCAGAGGAGATCACCGTTCCGGGATTTCTGCCGAATCTTCCCGAAATACGCAAAGATATGGCGGAGTATTATTCGTCGGTGAGACGGCTGGATGATAGCGTCGGGCGTATTTTAGCCGCCGTTGAGGAGGCTGGACAAACCACCAACACCCTTGTTGTATTTATTTCCGACAACGGAATTTCCATGCCCTACGCAAAAATGAATTGCTATCAGGCCAGCCTCCGGGTTCCTATGATTCTTCGATGGCCCGGAAAGATTCCGGCCAGCTATCGCGATCCGCTCAACATGGTTAGCGGGGTGGATCTGGCGCCGACGTTACTCGAACTGGCCGGTATGAACATTCCAAAACACATGGCCGGACGTTCATTCGCATCGTTACTTGAAGGACGTACCCAGCCGGACCGGGATTTTATAGTAGGTCATCACTACCGTAATCTCCGGGCGAGCCAGGTGTATCCGGAGTTCACTGTCCAAACTCGCGAGTGGGTTTACATTTACAATCCCTGGGTGGACGGAAAAACGGAAGTTCACAACTCCGATTATACCGGAAGCCCGACATTATTGGCCATGTGGAACGCAACGGAAATGATGCCGTCCGTTCGCGAACGGGTGAATTTCCATAAATACCGGATCATGGAAGAGCTCTACAATGTGCGCCAGGATCCAAACGCCTACATGAATGTGGCCGCAGCACCCGAAAACGCTGCACAGATCGCGGTTATGCGGCAGAAACTGCTCGACTGGATGAAAGCAACCGATCATCCGGCCGCTAAACTGATGGCCGACCCGTTCAATAAGAAGCTGATTGCAGAATATATGGCGCTGGAAAAAGCCACTGCGATTGAACAGGATGCAGAGTTGGACCGTCCGGCGAAAGAGCGTCGTGCCAAAGAAAAGAAGCTTTAATCCGATGTGGGGCGATACGTGAGAATATAATATGCGAATCGTGATGATGTGTTGTTTAGTTCTGCCTCTGTGGTGCAAGGCAGTCGAATCCTATACGCCGGTTGTGGCTGATCCGATTCTGGAGCCGTGGCGCTGGCGGCATGAAGAGGCACTTAACGGTCTCGGTGTGCTGTGCATGGATGAAGCCGCCGACGGGACACTTTGGTTCGGGGCAACTGGCAAGACGATTTCGTATGACGGGGTAACGGTTAAGAAATTTCCTTTTGGTGAGGATCTGCTGTCCGCGAGCGACCGGCGACCGGGCGACCGGGTCAGTCCTTGAATTTTGAAATTTGGAGATCGGGTTGATTCCATGAAATGATGATTTTTTATAAAGATTCACAGTCGATTTGTTTTTATAATTCGCTTTTATTGAGCAGGTTATAAATCAAAAAGGCATCAAAAAACCTGCTGTCGGTTATCGATTTTTTTTGCGGTCTATGTGATCTCTTGCGGCTAAAAAACAGTTGGAGTTCGTTCCATCATTTTCCGTATTCAACGGAATCCTCGGCGACGGAAAGAGGCTGGGGATCAATGAAACGTGCACGCCGCTCCATGGCAACTTCACGGGAAAGATAGATTTTGGCAAGACTCTGGTATGGAACGTCCATTGAATTGGCTAATACTTTGAGTTCATTGATCAGCGATTCCGGCAGCCGGATTGAAATGGATTTCGTTGTCGGCTTAAGGTTGGGCAGTGTCACCCGTTTGGCCGTGGAGAGATCAAAAAAATCCAGCGGCGAGTGTTCCGCCCAGAAATCACGTTCTTCGTCTTCGTTTTTAAATTTTGGAGTTGTTTTAGGGTTGGTTTTCATAAAACTGTCTTTCTTTTTTGTGCATATCGCGGGCCGAAATCACGCGGAGTTTTGTTTTCCGCACGGTAAAGCAGATTATTAACCGTCGTCCGTCATCTGTCACACCATACGCCGCATATCGCGCTTCATTCTGCGAGTGTGCTTTGTCCTCCAGAATGATCAGCGGTTGATTAAAAAACACCTCCTCGCACTCTCCGTTGGACACCTTATGCTTCAGCTGGTTTTTATCGCGGTTTCCCTCGTCCCACTCAAACCCAGTCATCTGGCTGAACTCATTTTGCATAATCAGAATGTATACTTTTAAAATATACACTGCAACAGAAACTTCGGCCCAAATCGTCCCGGAAAAGGTCAGTTTGCCTGATTGATTATTTTTGTAATCTGTTTTTGTTGAGCAGGTTATAAATCAAATAGGCATCAAAAAATCTGTTTCGATCAAAATAATTAGGGACAAAATAATGAGAGAAAAGGAATGTCAGAATGATTCTGTCCTAAATGATTCTGATCGTACTCTTCATCGGCCTGTGTGATCTGCGGTCGATCTCTTCTTTGCGGTCAAAAAGCCAACCAACCCTTGGAACTAAGGACGCTAGAATTATTACTGTTACACAATAGACTGTTCACCACAAAGGCTCAAAGGACTCAAAGTTACAGGTATCATTGGGCCTTGTGCCCTTTGGTTTTCTTGGTGACTTTGTGTTAAATGTACGCTTGTTTTTACTGGACTCCCAACCCGGCGGAGCCGGAACCAAAAAAGTTGTCCACAGATTTCTCGGATTTGCACAGATTAAGAATCCTGTAAATCTGTGAAATCAAGCGAAGCGGGTGGATAATAAATCCGTCGCAAACATGATGGGATTTGAATAGAGAGGGACTAAGGATTAAGCGTTGGTTGCGACTCCGCCGCCTTGTAAATGACGAAACCGTAATCTGAAAGCGGTGAGGTTTTTAGCTGCTGAGACGTTATTCTGGTGACGACAAAAGAAAGGAGTCATCATGAAGACAGCAATTCAAATCCTGACGGTAGCATCATTGAGTGTCTACATACTGGCAGCAGAGCCGGGCAGCAAACCCCGCCGCGAGCAGGGACCGAAGGAACCCGGACAGAAGTATACGATTGAGCAGGCGGTGTCCGACCGGGCACAGTTGCATACGATCGCCTTTAGCGGGCTGGCCTTTATTACCGGTGATTTCGGGGCTTCGACGTTCATTCCTCCCGGTAAGGTGTGCGACTACTTCGGCTTCCAGTACATGCGTGATATCGACGCGGCCCAAAAGGGGCACAACCCGATGTTTCTGAACCGCGTGGCGGGCAATGTGCTCCATATCTTGAACGACGATCAGAAAAAGCTTTTCTCCGATCTGGCGGCAGAACAGGCTCTGCAGCTCGAAGAACTGGCCCGGATGCGGCTGCCGATGATCAAGGCTTTCTGTCAGCACCTGAACGGACAGCCCGGACTGAGCAAAGAGGCAACGGTTCAGTACACCGCAAAAATCTTCGAGAAGGATATGGAGCTGAGTATCCGCCGCGCCGAGGTGATGGCGCAGGTTTACAATTCGCTGGATGCCGATCAAAAAGCCTATTTGGCAAATATGAAGTTCGGCGATTTTAATACGTGGCCCGCGCTGGATGAGCGCGATAAGCTGAAAAGCGGCGGCAAGGGACAATCGAAGCT
>JALOTS010000099.1 GCA_025457785.1 Pontiellaceae bacterium
TCCCGCCATTGAAATACGCGCTGTATTGATGGGAGCCCCAGGCGGCGCAACTGAACATCCGGAAGGGATTCGTCAGCGCAGATCCGGTTTCGAGATAACGTCCGTTCGCGGAATCGGTTGAAACAATCTGCGAATTGATCGGCGAGAGCCCGCCTTTGCCGACCTCATCAACTCTCATGGCAACGGTACTCGAATCCACGCCGAAACCCATGCAGAAGCCGGACGGGCCCTGACCGTTCTCACCGGTCAGATGAAATCCCTTCGCGCCGCCGAAGACAAAGTTTTCATGCAGCACTTCGTTGGTCATGTGACCGAAGAGATAGGGAACGGCATCCCGCCACAGAATTTTGTGAATATTATCCGCCGTGCCGGCGGGGATGCCGGCGTAATAACCGCCCGCGTGTGTGTAGGCCGACGGATTGAACTGACAGTTATGAATCTGCCCGCCCGCGGAACCATTCCCCACATGGATTCCGGTCTTCAGCGCCGTCGAAAAAATGTAGTCGATATAATGCCGGTCGCAGCGGAAGGTCGCCAGATCAAGCAACTGATAGGGAATGGTTGCCGCGAGATTGATCGCATAGACATCCGCGCCGAGCCCCCGGATCAGGAACGGATACGGCACCATGCCGAAGTTGACTGTATCGTTCGTGTTATAAATCTGCTCGGGATAGTGAAACGTCAGCCCCCTGATTCCCGATCCGGCCTGAAGCTGAATAAACGGAGTTCCTGCGGCGTTGTTGCGGCCCGGATAAACATTCAGCACGCTGCCTTTCATTTTGGTGTCGCTCGGTATGTCATAAATGCCCCGCAGTTCCACCCCGGCCGGAACCGTCAGCGTTCCGTTCAGACGGTAATTGCCGCCCGGCACAAACACAATCCCGCCCCCGTTGGAACCGGCGGCAGACAGTGCGGACTGAAACGCCGGCGCGGCATCCGTTACGCCGTCAGCCGGCGCGTTATACGGTGATTTTGTTACAACATACAGATTGGTTTTCGCGGGCCGATACGCTTTCGCCGGCTTTTTATAATCATATTCAGGCAGAGCCGCCGCGCCGAGCGGAGCGTGGTTTATATTCACCGGATAAAGCGAATTGTTCATGATGCGCGCACCGCCGGTAAAGCGGTTGCCCAGAATACTGGCGCCGCGCACAGCGCTTCCCAGCTCAATATGCGAGGCCGATGCCGTCAGGAAATCGGAATTAAGGATCGAAAGATAGCCGCGCTCCATTTGAACGGGCCCCTGCTGAATCGCGCAGCTCATCATCAACACCCGCGCATTGGCTCCCTCGCAACAGAGTGCGGCGCGGGATCCCTCCACGCTGCATGTATGAAACAGGGTGGATTCGGAGGTGTTCGGGCCGAGATGAATGCCGGTTTCCGAACCTTGGATATTGAAGCGCGTACATTGATACCCGGCATAGGAACTGGTCTCAATGTACACCCCGGTTTTGCACCCGATCAGATTAAATCCATACGACTGCCCTTCCGGATTGGCTGTATCTTCAATAAACCGGGTCGGACGAAGCGCGAGCCCGATGTTATACCCTTCAACCGTCACGTAGCAGGAATACGACCAGTCAATCCGCCGGACGATCAGTCCGGTTCCGTTATTGTAGATCCACGCCCTGTGCTGCCCGGCTGTCGGCGCGTTGGCGAGTCCGGATCCTGCCCAGAAATCCGGTGAAAAATGGACAGTCTCGATGCGCCCGATATCAGCCAGACGGTCAAACTCAATACCGGTCTTCAACGGTGTACCATAGATGTTGCGCAAAAACGGACGGGCGGTTGTCCCGTTCAGATAACTTGTAAACCCGAAGTAGGCGTTCACTAAGGTCACATTTTCGACGGTTGCTCCGCCGCCGTTTCCAAGGGTTGGAGAATAGGGCTGAATATTGGCCGGAAGTTGCTCGGGATACCAGATCGACAACCCGTTCAGCCCGGCGCTGTTGTTCAATGAAATAAAAGGAGCCGCATTGGTATCGCCCCGCCCGGCATACGCCATTAGAACCGTTCCGGCCACCGGCTGTCCGGGAACCGGCTTCCGCCAGTCGCCGCGCAGCATCACCTTGGACGGAACCGTCAGATTCCCGCCGACTTTGTAAAATCCGGCCGGCAGAAACAGGACTCCGCCGCCAAGATTGCCGATGATCACCAAAGCCGACTGGATTTCATCGGTCACATCCGTCACGCCGTCGGCGACAATCCCGAAATTCGCCAGCGCATCATACGGCGCAACAATCGGCTCATTGGTTGAATAGGAAGCCGAGACCACCCGCCAGTCCGGAACCGTCGAACCGGGAATCGCCTTTACAGTCGTTTTACCCGGGTTGCTGACATTGTAATCATAAATGACAGAGCCGTTCCCGCCGTACCCTTTAATTTTTCCAGCCGCAACATAATTGGCAACGGCCGATGACTTATCCCCGTTAATAATCAGCCTGCCTGATTCAATATTTACAACCGAATCCCCCCGGATGCCATTGGTCGAATCCATGTTCGCCGCACTCAGCACGCCGTCATTTCTGATATTCACGTACCCCGCGCACGATCCGCCGCTGAATCCCAGCCCAAGGCTTCCCGCCACATTGACCGTTCCGCCGTTAATATCCAGAATACCGACCGACACGGAACTGAACCCAATCCACAGGTGACTGCCAAAACTGGCGCTGCCGCCCGCTTCAACAATCATCTGATTGGTTTTTTGACTGTATCCGACGGCGGACCAGACGTTGCTTGTCGTCAGGCTGCCGCCGTTTTTAATCCGAAGCACGCTGCCGGTTCCGTTTACATTCATGCTCAACTGATTGATAGAGCACGCAGTCGTCATCTGGCATTCCGCCGCACCGTTGACATTCAAATCGGCTCTTATTTCCCCGGGTATCGCCCAGACAGGCACACCGAGTGTCCAGTTCGCGGCAACACTCCAATTTCCCGAAGCGGGCGGATAAATTCCGTTGGCAGCCGGATTCCAGACCGTCGCCGCCGTTGAAACACCCGCCACCAGCAACAGACCCGCAATACATCGTTTCAGAAGTCTCATAACCTGCCCCCTTATCTGTTTTACTGCGATATAAATTCTGTCCAACCCCTGTCCGCCGGCCGCCGGCAGTGCGCGATTGAAGCGGCTGTCAAAGCCTTAAACCGGAGGTTTCAACCGCACAGGTAAACTCCTGTCGCCTGACGAAACGGGACGGACACGCCTCGGAAGACGTGCGGATTTTATTCATCAAAACGGATTTTATCAATCATTCTAAACGTTTTTTTGAACCGTTCGGGAAGAACCTCTTCGGCAATACCGGTACGAGCTTCCTGTGAAAGCGTATAGGCCATTTTCAGGTAGATATGATAGGGCGGAATCATTTCCTCACGCGCCCAGCTTTCTTCAATCACTGCACTCAGTTCGGCGGTAATGTCGATGGAGAAGCGGTCGTTCCAGCGCTCTTCGAACCAGGCAGCCAGTTTGCGGGTTGCATCGTGATCAAGCACATCGACATTCAGTTCGCCCTGTTTCCCAAGACCGGCAAAGGTCAGATTGCTGCTGCCGACATACCCGATTGCCGGATTGTCCGGATCATCGCGGAACGCCAGATAGAGTTTGGCATGCAGAGGATGGCTGGTGAACAGCTTTACGACCACTTTGCCGGATTTGAGCTGACGCAGCAGGCGGCGCAACCCGGCTTCGTCTGCATCCGTCGGAACTCCGCAGCAAAGCTGGTTGCGGAATAAAGCCGCCAGTTCTTTTTTCCGGCGGATCGCTTCGCTTTGGTCAATTCGTGATGGAGGAACCGTACTCAGTGCCCGCCGAAGTTCAGCTTCGTCGGAAAGGGCCATGCCGACCAGCAGGCGGCATTGCTTTCCAGCCCCGCCATCAAAGATTTCAATCTGAGCGTCGATCTCCTTCCAGCCGCGCAGATTGAAATAGCCGACGCAAAAATCGGCCCGATGCGCACGGGAAAGAGAGTTTTGCAGGGCTGAGGACAGATACTCATCAATATTGTCGAAAATTCGCGGCATTCAAACCCCTTTCCATCCCGCTCAGAATGATTGGACAAAGATTGAAAACTTTTTACCGCTTTCTTTCAATTATTGCCACTCCTTTGGTCGTTTTTTTTGATTCATTTCATCCGTTGTTTTTCTGCGAAAAACGGTCTGCCGCTGCGCGTTCAGGAAAAATAATAAGTCCGTTTTGCCGCCGCCGGATGAAGAGGAAAACTTATCCGCAGATTTTTCATACGGACTCCTTTTGCATCCGCCGCCGGGCTTCTTCCCAAACGTCATGAAAAATAAAGTATTGCAGCGGATGTTTATCGAGATAACTTTCGAGCACCCGCACATATTGCTGCACCCAGATTTGCAGTTGTTCCTTCTTCACCATTTTCTGCGTCCACACCGGATGAAACACTTTCGGCAGATCGACGGTATAGCTGTCCGCGCCGGTTTTGGCCGAAAGCAGAATCACCAGCGGACAGCCGGAGGAGGCGGCCAGATGAAAAGCGGAATAGGGAAAAACCGCAGGATCCCGCAGAAACTCAACCATCACGCCGTCGGCCTGATAAACGCGGTCGCCCATAATGCTGACCACATCCCCGCGCTCCAGCGCCTGCATCATTTCCACCACGCCGCCCAGATACTGTTCTGATGAAATCACTTTGATACGCGAACTTTCGGCATCCACCTGCATGGCGTCCCGCACGGCGGCATTATCTTCGGGCCGCATCAGCAAATGAACCGTTCGGTTCATTTTTTGCAGCGCCTGCATAACAATCTGCCAGTTGCCGAGGTGCGAAGTCAGCAGAATAAACCCCTTCCCGGGTTCGGAAGGAATGTTTTCCATCCCCTGGATTTTAAGTTTAAACGGATAGGCGCCGGTCAGCATGGCGTGGCGGTCAATCAGGTTTTTTCCCTGTTCAATGAACAGGCGATAGATAACGATCTGGCGTGTGGCGGGGGATCGATCTGAAAAACGGCGCATGATATAGGCGCGCGCCGCGCGAACGGCGGTGCGGTCAAACAGCAGATAATAAATACAAACGATGTAGAGCAGTCCGTACGCGCCGCGCAGTCCGGTCAGGCGCAAGGCTGCGGTAAAGAACCAGATGCCGGCACGGTTTCCGCGCCGCTTCGCCTGACGTGTGCGGTTCCGGCTCATGCGGACAGCGCCTCACTCTCTTTTCGAAGAAACGCCGCCAGCCGGTAAATCAGCAGTCCGGCGAACAGCGCCAGCAACGGAGCCAGAATCAGCGAGCCCAGCAGCCAGTCAACCAGATACTCCTGCAACGCGACGTGCCGCAAATCGGCAAAAACCAGCCAGCAGCCCATCCGCATATAATGGCCGAGCAGAATGCAGGCGCAGGGAACAAACGGCGGCATACAGACATTTTGAATGGTCAGCGCCAGCGCCCGGTTCAGACTCAGGCGGGTTGTGACATACAAAATGGAAACGGTGTGCGCTCCAATCAGCGGCAGCGCGCCAAGCAGAATACCCACCGCCGCGGAAAGCCCCAGTTCCAGCGGCGTGGCGCTCTCCTTCAGCAGACGGATTAAAAACCGGAGCGGATGACGGAAAAACTCAACAAAATCATATTCCGTTTTGACCAGCTTTTTATGCGGCCAGGGCAGCAGCCGGCGACTGACGAGCAGTCCGTGCCGATGCGACAGGCGAACGTTATCCTTCCACTTGTGAAAATGCGTAATCCGTTCGCCTTTGGGCGCATAAGTTACCTGAACCGGAACCTCTTTAATCGACAGACCGTACCAGACCGCCTTCGTCAGCACTTCAACTTCGAAATCATAACGGTTTCCATGCAATTCCATTTGCGCCAGCAGCTCAACCGGATAGGCGCGAAATCCGCTTTGCGAGTCGGACACGTTCGCGCCGCACTCCAGTTTGATCCAAAAGTTGGAAAACTGCCGCCCGAAGCGGCTGCCGCCCGGGACATTCGCCGCCGAAAAATCACGCGCACCGATAATGATACTGTCCGGCGACTGCTCCATCACCGGCAGGAACCGGGGAATATCTTCGGGATGATGCTGCCCGTCGGCATCCAGACACAGCATCCACCGCCCGCCCGCCGCATGGACGGCGGACAGCGCGGACAGCAGCGCCGCGCCTTTGCCGCGATTGGTTTCATGGCGAAGCACCTGAATATCGGTTCCGGCGAACAGCGCGGAAAGATCGGCATCGGTACAGCCGTCATCGACCACCAGGACATGATCGAGCTGCTCACGGCACTTCAGCGCCACGGTTTTAACAGTGGTACCGTTGTTGTAAACGGGAATCACGCACCAGATTTTCTGTTTAAAGGAATCGGACATAGGTCAGCACTTCGGAAAGCGGATTTCTCAGCGGATTTTCAGGGTTGCAACACCGATCAACGCGAAAATGATCGAAAGAATCCAGAAGCGGATGGTGATCATGTTTTCGGCGGCGCCGACGGAACGGCCCTCCGCCGTTGCACGATCCCGTTCGATGAATTCAAAATGATGATGCAGGGGAGAACACCGGAACACGCGCCGCCCTTTGCCGTACATCTTTTTTGTGATTTTAAACCAGACCGTCTGAATCAGCACACTGGCCGCCTCCATCACAAACACTCCGCCGACAATAATTAAAACCAGTTCCTGTTTAATCAGGATGGCCACCGCCGCAATGCCGCCGCCGATGGCCAGACTGCCCGTATCGCCCATGAAAACTTTTGCCGGGTGGCAGTTAAACCAGAGAAATCCAAGCCCGGACCCCAGCAGCGCACCGCAGAAAACCGCCAGTTCACCGGCTCCTTTAACAAAGGGCACCTGCAGATATTCGGCAAAGGCGAAGTGACCTGCCACATAAGCCATTGCCAGATAGGCCGCCGCTGCGGAGTTGGTGCAGCCGATCGCCAGTCCATCCAATCCATCCGTTAAATTCACGGCATTGGATGAACCGACCAGAACCAGGAAAAGAAAAACCAGCGTACCGAAAAACCCCATGGCGGAAATGACAGGATATTTAATAAACGGCACCATCAACTGGTAAACACGCACATGAGTTTGCCCGTTCGTGCAAAGGGCGAACATCAGCACGAGCGTCCAAATGACTTGCGCCAGCATTTTCGTGCGCGACGAAAGACCGCCCTTTCCTTCTTTCCGTTTGATTTTCAGATAATCATCAATGAACCCAACCGCACCGAGAAAACAAAAGGTGGTCAGCGCGCAAAGAATAAAAAAATTGCCCGGCTCAGCCGACAGCACGGTCGCGGTCACGGCGCTGAACAGAATCATCAGCCCGCCCATGGTCGGCGTACCGACCTTTGCCCGCCGCGCCTGCTCCAGTCCCGAAACCCGATCATCCGTCTTCTGCTCACCAAAATTGATTTTCCGCAGTTTTTCGATCAGCCACGGACCGATCACGAGACTGATGATAAAGGCGATTCCGGCGGCCAGCACGGCGCGAAAGGTGATATATTTAAAAATGCGCAGCGGCGAAAAAACATCACTCAACCCATACAGCCAATACAGCATAATTTTTAACTCCTGAATTGATTAGCCGCGAAAGCACGCAGAGAACGCAAAAAGAAACCGGAACGATCGAATACAACGC
>JALOTS010000100.1 GCA_025457785.1 Pontiellaceae bacterium
GTCACCCGATCCGCAGCTTGGATGATGAAGCGCTTGAGGAAGCTCCGATTGAGCGTTTGCAGCGTGAGAATTTTCCGCGCGTCCGGAAGAACGGAAAATGAAGCTGGTTCAGTATCTCCTCGATGACCTCCGAAACGAACTGAAAAATATTTCCTTCCGGCGACGGGAAATCCAAAGCATGATCGACCATTTGAAGCATGCTCTGCCGAGAGGATCCCGAAGAAACCGCTATTCGCATCATTTTCAATCCGAATTTTTCTAACCCAGTCAAAGGACGCATCCCATGAGTTGGTTTTATTATGAACGAAGACCGTCCGTTGCTGAATGCCGTCAAAACGCAGCGAAAAAAATAGAAAAACTGAGAAAAGAGGGCGAAATCATTCAGCCGATCGAGCCGTTTAGAACCCGCTCGATTGCCGTCAGTTTCTGGGGCCAAGCCTGGTGCCGTCACCTGGAGGCATTCAGCGACTATGCAAACCGCCTGCCGCGCGGACGTTCCTACGTCCGGAACGGTTCGGTCTGTCATCTCGCAATTGAAAAAGGAACCATTACCGCGCTGGTCAGCGGCTCGTCGCTCTACAAGCTCTCCATCCATATTCAGCCGCTCGATACAAAACAGTGGGAGTCCATTAAATCCCGTTGCAAAGGGGGGATCGGTTCGCTGATCGAACTGTTACAGGGGAAAATCTCCGATGAAATTATGACGGTTGTAACCGACAAACAGAACGGTCTCTTTCCGCAACCGAAGGAAATCCGCTTTAACTGCGATTGCCCGGACTGGGCCGACATGTGCAAGCATGTCGCCGCCGTCATGTACGGTGTCGGCGTACGGCTCGACACCCATCCGGAACTGCTCTTCAAACTGCGCGGGGTCAACCATGAAGAACTCATCCTCATGGATACAGCGCTTGATGGCCTGACGGACGGCACCCGTTCGCGCCGCCGCCGGACGCTGGACGGCTCCGCGCTCGAAAACGTCTTCGATATTGAACTGGAAGAGAAAACCGAATCTGTCGCTGCTATCAAACCCGCCAAAAAATCTCCCTTTAAACCAACCGGTGCCGCCGTACGCAAACTGCGCAAACAAACCGGACTCTCCGTTGAAAAATTTGCCGCCGAAGTCGGCGTTTCCAAAGCGAGCATAACGAGATGGGAAAACACCAAAGGCCCGCTGAAGCTTCAGTCTAAATCGCCTGAACGACTGCAACATATATATGAGGAACACCAACTCCCTTCCGCCTCCAATCGTCGCAAAGATTGGAAAAAAACGGACAGAAGAATAAGCTCAAAAGATAATCCCGGGAAATCAGACTTGGGCCGCGTCTCCGCCGCCCTGGAAAACAATTTATGATTAAACGTTCATACCTGCTTGCACATGTCATGGGCATCCCGATCCGGGTGCACATCACGCTGGTGATTCTGCTGATTTGGGCCGCCGTTGAGTTCGGCTTTTCAGGTATTCTCTTTACGTCCGGCGTTTTTATCAGCGTCGCAATTCATGAGCTGGGCCACTCATGGGTCGCTATCCGCAAGGGATGCCGCGTTCATGAAATCATACTGCTGCCGATCGGCGGTATCGCCAAAATGGAACGTATCCCCACGCAGCCGAAAGATGAATTTCTGGTTGCAGCCGCCGGCCCGGCAACCAGCCTGCTTTTGGCCGGACTCTTTCTCCTTCTGGCCGGCGGGGGACCACTCCGCGAATTTTTTGATTACTTGAAAGTCATCAATCTAACGCTCTGCCTCTTCAACCTGTTGCCGGCCTTCCCGATGGATGGCGGCCGCATCTTCCGGGCGTTCATGGCCCCCCGGATCGGACGGCTCAAGGCAACAGAGCTGGCGGCCCGCATCGGGCGCATCATGGCCGTCGCCGGCGGGATTTTCGGATTGCTGAACGGCCGGTTCCTTCTCATCCTCATTGCCATCTTCATTTACCGGGCGGCCGGAGCGGAATACCGTGCGGTCTATATGCAGCAGATGAGCCGGGACTGGCTCACCGCCGAACAGGCCGATATCGAGGTGAGCCCGCCGCCATACGCCCGCAGGGCTTCGCCGCTCTGGAAAAAATGGGAAAACAAAGCCGACGCGTTTTTCGACAATCTGTTTAAACACCGGAAGTGAACCGGACGGTTCCGCCGATTGAGTTTATTTTGAAACAGGATAGGTATTCGACTCACGATCCATCTGATCCGTTGGTTTTGGATAGCGGAAAAAGAAATCCCAGGCAATCAGCAGAACCAGAACCAATCCCGATCCACCGAATATAATAATCCAGAATCTTTTAGCGAAGGCCGGGTTTTTCATCAAATGGCGGAACCGGCGGGTTCCGCTGTTTCGGCTGCGGCGACGATGTGTGTTAGAAAGATCTTTCTCAACGGCTTCATCAAATGTTTTACCGGGATGCGAACGGTGGCGGCGGCTTCTCTTTGGAGAAGGTGTGTCCGCCTTTTTCGCCCACGGGGGTTCTTTTACTTCATAAATATCCGATGTGGCCATCTCTGCTTCCTTGTTTTCGAAGACCCTACACAACCGGCCCGCCTATCACAATTACAAATTTTTGAGTATTCGCGGTTTAATGTTTTTCATTCAATTCCGACAACAGGATTCCATCTTGCACTGAAACCGGTTCATCGATACCGTAGCTTCCAATGAAAACTCCTTCAAACGAACAACTTTTAGCCGTTTGCACAGAAACCGCCCGCGCCGCCGGCAATCATGCCCTGACGAACCTCCACCGCCGCGGGGAAATCGCGCAACATTTCGACCATGATGTAAAACTGATTCTGGACAGCGAATGCCAGCGCGTTGCGGAACAGGTCATCCACCGATATTTTCCCGACCATGCCATTCTCGGCGAAGAAGGCATCTTTTCCAAAGAAGATGCCGTCGAATGGATTATCGATCCGATTGACGGAACAGCCAACTACACCCGAGACTTCCCCTTTTGGTGCTGCTCCGTCGCGGTGCGTTACGCAAACAAAATCCTCGCCGGATGTGTTTTTGTACCCGTTCTCAATGAATGCTACACCGCGACGGCGGACGGCCCTGCCCTGTGCAACGGCAGCCCGATTCATGTATCCGCCGTTTCAACCCTTGGAAAAGCAATTCTTTCCACCGGCCTCACAAAAGATATCGACCCGCGCTCCGTCGCGTTCTTTGATTCCATCGCCCCGCGCGCCGGCAAAATCCGCATTCTCGGCTCGGCGGCCATAGACCTTTGCCACGTCGCCTGCGGACGGTCCGACGGCTATTTTGAAGCCGGACTCTATCTCTGGGATGTCGCCGCCGCCGGATTAATTGCCGAGCGTGCCGGTGCCCGTTGCACCTCCTGGCCGCGTGACGAAGAACACGGTCTGCGCTTTCTCTGCACCAACAAAGCCATTCACAACGACGTAAAACAGATCATCAAACAGCACTTCGGAGGAAATTAAGAGCAGATCACGAATCACACGAATCTGCGCGAATCAAAAAACGGAAAAAAAGGAATGGATATTATTTATAAGGAAGAGTCTTACAAAATCATCGGAGCGAGTCTGGAGGTCTATAATGAAAAGGATTTCGGGTTCCACGAAGCTGTCTATCAGGAGTGCATGGAGCTTGAATCAGGCTTTCAGTCCATTCCTTTTCTTCCGCAGAAAGAGCTAAGCTTGGAATGCAAAGGACATCCTCTGGAGCAGAAATATATTCCTGACATCCTGTGCTTTGATAAAATCGTTGTTGAGCTCAAAGCCGTCTCAACCCTAACGGACGAACATCGCGGACAGGTTCTTAACTATCTGCGGGCAACCGGCATGAAACTCGGTATTTTGATTAACTTTGGAAACCCTAAAAAACTTGAATGAGAACGAATTGTCCTGACCTTTCCCCCGTAAAAATTCGCGGTAATTCGAGCGATTCGAGATCCAAAACGTAATTGATAAATTGATATGAAAACCAAAAAACAGATCCCTGACCTGCACCATCTTTACGAAGCGTCCGTCCAAGGGGTGGAAAGCGACCTGGACTTCGCGACGCGCATCTTCAAAAACAAAAATGGGCGCAAGCCGGTCACAATACGTGAGGATTTCTGCGGCACCGCCGCCCTCGCCTGCGAATGGGTTAAACGCTCTCCGAACAACCGGGCATGGGGTGTCGATATTGATCAGCCGACGCTCGACTGGAGCCTTGCCCACAACGTTGCTTTTCTTCCGGAAAAAGCCCGTCCGCCGGAGCTGATTTGTGCCGATGTGCTGACCGCGCAAACGCCGCCGGTTGACCTGATTTTCGCGCTCAATTTTTCCTATTGCCTGTTCAAAACCCGCGACCGGCTGCACTCCTATTTTAAAACCGCCCGCAACGCACTCAATAACGAAGGCCTGCTGATCCTCGATCTCTACGGCGGCACCGAAGCCATTGAAGCCAAGCTCGAACCGCGTGTAATTGAAAAACATACCGCCACCGACGGCACACTTATCCCCGCATTCACCTACATTTGGGATCAGGCTGAATACAACGTGATCGACCATCACGTCATCAATCACATCCATTTTAAACTTCCAGGCATTGAAAAAATTGAAAAAGCCTTCACCTATGACTGGCGGCTGTGGACCCTGCCCGAAATTCAGGAACTGCTTCTAGAGGCCGGTTTCAGTTCTGTCGAAGTCTATCTGCACGACTGGACTGCCGACGGCGAGTCGGATGAAATATATCGCCGCCGCACAACCTATGAAAACGCCCTCGGCTGGGTCGCCTACATCGTCGGAATCAAAACGCCCGCCGTCCGGAGTGGCACGCAGTTAAAGTAAAGTAGGACAGGCTTCCAGCCTGTCTTTCGCCGATTCGGCTCTGCGTATAGACAGTCCTGCGTTGCGAAAGCGCATTCAAAGGAAATTCATCAACCGGGCGAAAAACTCCGGAACCGGTGCCTCAAACGTCATGCGTTTCCCGCTGTACGGATGGTTAAACGCAATGAATCGGGAATGCAGGGCCATACGCTCGAACGTTTTCCCCTTCAGGCCGTACTTGGTGTCGCCGACGACCGGATGGCCCAAGTCAGCAAAATGCACCCGGATCTGGTTTTTACGTCCGGTCAGCAGATTGATTTTCAGCTCACTGAATTGTTTGTTTTCGCGAAGCACCTCATACGCCGTCTCTGACCATCGCCCCTGAGTCTGACCGGCCGAATAAACAAACTGATTTTCATCCTCCGCCAGATAACTTGAAAGCGTTCCCGACTTTTCCTTCAGCACGCCGTGAACGACCGCCCGGTATTCCTTCTCCACGTCCGTCCAGCTTTCTTTAAGCTGCTGCTGCACCGCCTCGGTTTTGGCAAAAAGAAGCAATCCGGAGGTTTCGCGATCCAGCCGGTGAACCACGAAAGCCCGCAGCCGCGAACGGGCCGCGCCTTTACGCAGATAGTCCGTCAGAATCCGTTCGGCGGTCTGCAATTCATCCCGATGAAAACTCATCGTCAGCAGGCCCGGCTCTTTATTGACCACAAGCAGGTCGCGATCTTCGTAGAAAATCTCCAGTCCGCGCGGACGATGCTTGCGGGGCGTTTTCATGACACCGAAAGAATCTTGCCGACGGAACCTTTACGGAAGGAAAATTTTTCACCCTGCTTTTTGTTCAGCAGTGCTGCGCCCAGCGGTGACGACGGCGTAATCACCGTCACGTTCCGCCCCTCCGCGCACAACTCAACTCCGCCGGCACAGGCGAGCAGAAAGCAAAGCATTTTTTCCTTATCCATTTCGACTTCGACCAGCGCGCCGACACCGATGGGAAGTCCGGTAAACACCGGAATCATGAACGTACGCAATTCGTCCAGATCAGCGGCCAGTGCCTTGAACTGGAGGGCGTGGCCGCGCGCCAGATAGGATGATTCCAGCCCGCAGGTATCCCACTTGGTTTCCGCACGCGCCTCGCCGTCGGTTGCCCCGGCGGAGGCCTGCTGATTCGCCGCCTGCTGGCGGCGAAGCTCGTTTTCGAGTTCGGCAATAATAGCGCGTAAGAGAGCAGTTTTATTCATACAAGCACAACACCTTATTTTTCCTGTTTTGCCACGAAAAGCCCCAAACAAACCCTGTTTTTTATCAGAATAATTAGGGTCAGAATAATTGAAAGAAACCCATATGTCTGAGTAAAAAAATCATTCTGCCCTTAATTATTCTGACGAAACACTTTCGTTTGCTTATTGGGTGCATCTCTGTCGCGACAGAGCGAGTGCGATGGTTGGGGTTTATGCCACACCATTTATATCTATTTTACTGAATTCTCCTGTATCCAAATTGTATATGATCTGCCAATAGCTTGATCCTCCATCGAATACCCACACAACTTCCTTTCTTGGAAATGCTTCATCCCCATGACTTTGAATGTCACAATGAGCTCGATAGGCGTTAATATAAACCATTCTGCTTGTTCCGCTTTTAAATGGTATTATCTGCAAATAGTAATCATAAAAACCAAAGACGACATTATCGAGATCGTAATCCCGGTCGTTGCATCTAGCCAGATTCAGCTCTCCATATAGATGATCTCTCAAGGAATCGAATATTTTGAATAATGTTTGTTCGTCAACCTCAAAGGTTCCTGTTACTTCATTCCCGTGAAAGGACGATTTATTCATCTCGGATGTCAGGCAGAGCGTTCGTTGACGAACGGTATACATTTTAAGGGTTCGATTTTGCGCTTCGGCTACGGCCAGATTCGAGAGGAAAACAATCCCTATAAATATTTTTAATATATTCATTTTATCTACTCCTAAAGAAGCACTCCATTACTCCAGCACTCCAACATTCCACTCTCTATGGATTCAGGTTTTCGAGCTCGAGCGTATCGAGGTTGATTTTGCGGTAGTAGCAGTCGCGCGGCTCGCCCTTTTGGTTTTTGGTATGGCAGATGCCGCCGCGGTTCGGGCGGACAATAAACAGCAGCGAATTCTGTTCGCAGTTAACGCGGGCTTCGAGCAGCGCAAAGGTTTCGCCGGAGGTAAGGCCTTTAATCCAAAGCTCCTGCCGCGAAGAGCTCCATAGAACCAGCATCCTGCGCTTCAGCGATTCTTCAAATGCCTGCTGATTGATGTAGGCGACCAGAATCACTTCCTTCGTATCGGCGTTCTGCACGGCAACCGGAATAATCCCTTTGGTGCCGGCAACCGCCTTTTCCAGCTTGTTCCAGTCGAGTTCGAGTTTCAGTCCTTCTTCAAGTTGTTTGCTCATGGTGTTCTCCGTGTAAAAACCGTCAATATACATGAAAAAACCGGCCTGACCAGCCTCTTCCCGTTAAAGAGGTGCCTAAACGATGTTTAAGTAACAACCGCCTCGCCTTCCGCCGGCAAGCCCTCTACAGTGTCACCCGTTGGTGAAATCCATGCGTCCCCTTTGATAAACGAAAAACCAGGAGTCTGAAATGAATGTTGAAAAATTGGTCTAAAACATAATCACTCCTTTCCACAAAATTGTCATCTAGCAAATGTAGGTTATCTTCTATCTGCTGAATTACATCATAAACAGCCGCATCAGATAAAGGTCTGTGGTCAACACCCATTCGTGTGGGATAGTAATTCAAAAACTCATGAACTATTCTTTCAGCAGTTTCATC
>JALOTS010000101.1 GCA_025457785.1 Pontiellaceae bacterium
ATCGGCAGTGACATCACTTACATTAAACCTGCTTCGCGATGACGGCGCCGTCGTCTATCTCAACGGAACCGAAGTACTGCGCGACAACATGCCTTCCGGAACCATCAATTATCAAACACTGGCCAGCACAACTGTTAACAACGCGGATGAAACGACATTTTACAGCTTCCCGCTATCCTCTTCTATGCTGGTCAATGGAACGAATGTAATCGCCATCGAAATACACCAGCGATCCGCCAACAGCAGCGATCTGGGGATGGATGCGCAACTGGACGGGTTCGATGCCGTAACGGTTCCGGACGGGGATGCCGACGGCATGGCCGATACGTGGGAAACAACGCAGTTCGGCTCAACGGAAAACGGGCTTCCTGATGTTGATTCGGACGGAGACGGACAGAACAACCTCGATGAATATATCGCGGACACACAGCCGACCAACGCCGCGTCACTCTTTCTGATCGATTGGATCAGTCCTGCCGGCATCGAATGGACCGCATCAACCGGACGGGTTTATTCCATTCATTGGACGAGTAATCTTCTGTCACAGCCGTTTGCAGAAATCGCTTCCGGACTGACGCAAAGCAACTTCACCGACAACGTTCATACCGGAAACGCCGCCAATTACTATCGCATCAACGTTCAACTGGAATAAACGAACGTTTCACACGGAAATTATTTTGCGCTTCGCAGATAAACTCCCGAAAGAATAAATCCGCTGGCGGATTCGAAGCGAAAATCCTGTCCGTTGCAGCGTCCGGAAAACATCGCGTCGTTCAGGCGGAACTCTGCCGCACGCCAGGTTCCGGTATTCGTCAACTTGAAGGTTCCTCCTGCCTTCCATACTCCGGGAGGAAGATTCGCCGTTTTTCGGAAGGTCTTATCTGACGAATCATACAGCAACTCAACCCGACCCTTGCCTTGATCGAAATAAACAACCGTCATCACCTGCTCCGGCGTTTTCCCGTCCCGCAGTGAATTGTCTGTTCCGCGCCAATAAGCCATCACGGAACCGCTTTTTTCAGCAGGACCGAACCAGTGTGCCGGACGGCCATCCGTCTCACGAAGCTCCATCGTTGATTCATCCGGTGCCGCCTGAAATTCCGCAGGTGTTCCGAAACCGGAAACATCGCCTGCAAACGGACTGCCGGTCAACGCGCCGTCAAATTCAGGCGGCGGAAAGGTGTCCGTTCGAAAAGGAGAAGCGGGCAGCCCCTCACTGTTAAACAGATTGCAAAGCGGAAAGTTATCCCATCCATAACGAACCGCCACGGGGCATTCCACGTCAGGATGCCACACCTCAACCCGATCCGCACCGGTTATTCTGGCACGGGCCGGAACAAACTGCTGATCTTCACCGCAAATCGAAAAACCGCGCAAAACATCGGCCTCCGCAACAAAGGCCTCGGCATCTTCCCCGACCGGGAACTTTGGATTTTTATTCATCACAACCCGTTTTGTCAAAAGACCTTTGCCGGTGTGACTGAACTGAAGCACGCAGCGCTGTTTCTGAATATCCATTTTACCAAACACCGGGCCGTCCGTTTCGATGTCACGGCCTTCACTTTTCAGCACAAAACGGGCGAGCCGCTCGCCGACAGGCTGCTTGCTTTGCGGATGAATGTCGTTAAATTCGCCCAGATCGGTAATCACCGCCATTCCGGTATTTGGAAGTTTCAACGCCTGAACCTGAGATTCGCGCAACCAGGCCCACGCCGCGCCCTCTTTGTTCCAGTCCAGCGTTTTAAACGGAGCGAGCTGAACAAAATAAAACGGCATATCCGGCTGCCCGAATGCGGCGCGCCATTGCCGAATCATATCCGCAAACAGACCGGCGTACTCCACCGGCTCCCGCGCATTGGATTCCCCCTGGTACCAAATAACTCCCTTGAAGGCGAAATCCTTCAAGGGATGAATCATGGCATTGTACAACCGTCCGGAACCGCCTTCGGGATCAAGGGTCATCCACGGCTCGATACGCGTGCCGCCCCAGGCGCTCTCGACCAATCCGACCGGAACATTCAGCTCTGTATGAATCACATTTCCGAAATAATACCCGACGGGTGAAAAAGCGCTCAGAGCCGGGCCGCGGCACTCCTGCCAGCCCTTCGTGAATGACGCATCAAACAACGGCTGATCCCGCCGCTTCCCCGATTCATGCGCCAATGCCAGCAGCCGGATTGCCGGACAGTCTATCGTTTTAACGGAATCTTTTAACAGACTGTATGAACTGAATGGATGATCCATATTGGACTGCCCGCCGCACAGCCAGACATCTCCAACGAGCACATTTGAAACCTGAAGACTGCACCCTGAAGCCGGAGAAGAAACAGTCAGGGTCTGCGGTGTCAGCGAAACAGCCATTGGATCGAGTAAAACCGACCATGTGCCATTGGAACCGGCCACTGCCGATTTGCGCTGCCCGGCAAATTCAACGGCGATTTCCATACCGGGATCCGCCATGCCCCAAACCGGAACCTTCCGGTTGCGCTGCAGCACCATGTTATCCGTGAAAAGTTCATGCAATCGAAGGTCAGCAAAGGCCGACACGCACATTCCAAAAACCAACCCTAAGATAATCCCGCGTTTTTTCATATTTGCCTTTTATTCTGATTCGTTGTTTCTGACTGAAAGCTGAATGTCACTGAACGGAAATCCATCCACAGCCAGCGCATCGTCCAGCTTGTCATAATTGTTCCCTTTATATTGGTACAGCAACGGAGCAAAATCAGATTTTGACTGCCAGATCACCGAACGGATCCCGCCGTCATTTTTACGAATGACGATGTTGTCCAGATAACAGTGATAGGTTCCCGCTGTTTTGCTTTGCAACGCAATAAAATTTTCCGGAATCGTTCCGGGGCAATAATTCCCAATCCCCACGACCTGCCGCGTCCAGACTCCTTTGGGAAGCTCAAGGTCAACCACCGCGACACCCTCTTGAGTCAGTCCGTTTTTTGATTTATAGAAAGGATTCCAGCCATCGCCGGGGGCGTAAAAACAGCCCTTCGCGATATCGCTGTCTTCACAGACAAAAATATCAAACTCGACCCGGTCGCCGGCGTGAATGAACGCATCGTATTCCTCTTCCCATCCCGAGCCGTTTGAGAAACGGACAAAAACGCCGTCTCGATCCGGATTTTTTATCGCGGCAATCTGCACGGCTTTGACTTCGAGCACCTCTCCTTCCGGTGCGGGGTCGGGATGGTTTATGTTGCTCTTATCGATGGTGATGTACGACATCGCGTAATTATTGTCTTTGATCCATTTCCGATAGGACTCAATCAGCTCTTTGCAAACCTCCGGCTTGGATGAGGCTATGTTTTTGGTTTCTTCAACATCCGCCGCCACATCGTAAAGTTCCGTTCGTCCGCCGCTTTCTGAATAAAAGAGTTTCCACTGTTTTGTCCGGACGGATCCATACTCAAGCCACATTCCGAAAACCGCATCGTCCATTGCATCGGGTCGGCACTCCGTTCGTTCCTCCAAATGTTTCCAGCAGTTCATTCCATCCAGACTGTCTGCCAGACAGGGCTGCCCGGCCATTGACATTAATGTCGGATACATATCGATGTAGGCGATCATCCCGTCGTAAGTGTTCGTCTCTGGAGAATAGGGAGCCGTTTTGTTGTCAAACGTACCCGGCCACCAGATGGCCGCAGGCACATGCACCCCGCCTTCCCACAAAGAATGCTTGCCTCCCTTCAACGGAAGATTGACCCCTTTCGGCGTGGCCCCGTTGTCACTTGCGAAAAAGAAAATCGTCTCCTTCATTTTTCCAAGCTGTTCGACTTTCTCGAACACCAACCCCATGCTCTTATCGAGCGTATAAGCATAGGCGGCATAGGCCAGATGCGCATAATGCGTTTTATTCGGATCGATCACGCCGACATCAAACTCCCCCCCGCCGTCGCAACGGAGCTGCTCCACATCCCCCAGCCGCCGCCCCGTCTTCGGGCTGACGAGATTGGAGACATAGTCCCACTCTCCTTTGATCCCGAGTTCGGAGTCCAGCTTTTCGCAAAACTCCTTGAGATCCGACAATTTCAGTTGAAGCGGGCCGTGTACCGCTTCCTCGGGAATATAGCAGAAAAACGGCCCGTCCTTGCTTTTCTCGATAAACCCAATCGCGTGCTTTGTAATCAGATCGGTGCGGTATCCCAGTTCATCGGCGCGGTACTTGCGGTCGTGCCACCAGTCCGCATCATGATGCCAGTCCACATAATGATCAAAATGGTCGCCGCCGCCGGCGTAATACCCGACCCAGCGGTCGAAGCCGTAGGCGTTCACCCCTTCGCCCCATTTCCAGCCCTTGTGATTTTCAAAAATATTATTGGTCAGATTCAGCGTTTTTTCGCCGTGCAGTTCACTATACACAGCTTCTTCGTTGTAATTGACCCGCACGCCGTTTCCATCCTCCGGAAAATTAGGCAGACTGTTATGCCATTTTCCGAACGCGCCCGTCTTATAGCCGGCGGACTGAAAATCTTTGGCCATGTTGCGGATGTTATTCGGAAGGGTTCCGCCGGTGCGGGGTCCCGCGCCGACATTGGCATAATGCCTACCGGTCAGCAAACCGGCGCGCGAAGGGGAGCAGACGCAGTGCGTCATGTAGCTGCTGAACTCAATCCCCTCGCTGAACATCCGGTCTAAGTTTGGTGTATAGCGGAAATGCTCCGGATTTTTGTTGTGATAACGCAAATCTCCCCAGCCGAAATCGTCTGCGTAAAAAATCACCACATTGGGCGGAGTTGCGGCGTTCACCGTAACGGCCAGCCCCAGCATCAGCGCGGCCATCTGTTTTTTCATGGAGTTCTCCCTATTGAATACGTTGCGTATTTAACACAAATTCACCGGAAAAACCAAGGAGCATAAATCTCTATTATTCCATGTCCACCGAATCAAAAAAATGTAATTTCTTTCCGCCAGCCCCAAAAAATGCTTGCATGGTGTTTGCAATTTACGGAGCATCGTAAGGGTCGTAACCGTCGGAACAAACCGAAAGACACACTCGCAGGTTTCTCCGAACATCGAACCTCGTCAGTTCGGCGCGACTGTTCTCCGACACGTTGTGTCCGGGAGGATTAGAGCAACAAAGACGGCAGGAAGCCTTTTAAAAGCTCTTTGCGGAAATGAAAAGACAGGGCAAATGGAATGGATAAAACCGGATTCTATAAACATTGCAAATGGCTGCTCATTTTCCCGGTCTTGATTCCGGCTGCAGTTGCGGTTTATCCCTTGAAATCCGGGGCCTCCTCACCGGACGATCCGGGGGCATCGCTTGTAGGAACGGCGGAGATCAACCCGTTATCGCTCGAGGAGATGCGGTTTATTCAAGGTCTTGAAGAGGGGAGTGCGCCGGAGATGGACAGTTCTTCGTCTGTCACACCGACGAAAAGAGCCTTGCAACTGTTGAAGAAAACGACATCGAGGGAGCTTCAGGGAAAGATTTACCACGCGATCGGGCGATATCATTATTTTGATCTGCGCGACTACAAAACCGCGCTTGTCATGTTTAAAAAAGCCTGCAAGGTTTATCCCGAACAGTACAACGACCCCACACAGAGCGCCGCAAGAAGTTTTATTGAAGTCTGCAGCGCGGAATACTCGCTGATTGTCATTAAAAGACTCGTGAAGGCGATCCTGTTTGCTGTGATTCTGATCACGATTGCGCTGTATGGTGTGACCAAACCCTGGAAGTGGTTTTCGGCGAAGAAGTTTACTGCTCTTTTATTGCTGATCTGCGGAGCGGTTGTCCTGTTTCTGCTGCTTGACCACATTGCAAGCAGGGCGGTCAGCCCGAGTTCCGGTTATTTTTACGCCCCGGTCTTTTCCAACGAGCAGCTCGAGGGGTTCGGCAGCCGGATCCGGACATCCATTCTGCTGTTTTTCATCACGGGCGTGATCGCGATCATCATCGCGGTGATTCCTTTGTCCAGAATCCGTTTCCGGTTTACGCGGACGGCGTTGAGCCTGCTGTTTACGCTGCTTGTTTTTTTGGGAATAACCGGCCTGTTTTGCTTTCATCAAACCCGGGGCCGGTCCGATTTTTCCACCTTCTCGTTTGAAATGAACGAGGCATCCGCCTTTCCCTATTTGACCGGCAAGTGGTACTGGATGGCGAAAGATTTCAAGCCGTATGTCATATCCGATCCGCGGAAATTCATGAATCTGAATGTCTATCTGAGTAATGAACCGGTCTTTAAAGACTGGCTGGAGGACAAGTACGCCAAAATCAAAGCTTTGAACCATAAGGATGAAGGTGCGAACAATTAACCGATATTTTATAGTAAACGGCACCGTGCTTTTGACCGGTGCCGCGCTGTACGTCGCGGGGCTGGTGAGTGTGGTCTCCGTTTTCACGAAAGGGTTTTCCTTCCCGTTTTTTGTCAGCGAACGGTTTCCCGTAGGCAAAGAGGTTAATTTGATCGTCGGTCTGCTTGGTTTGGTTCTGTCGCTGGTTTGCCATCTGTCCGTTTATGAAAAACACCGGAAGGCTCTGGGAGTCAGCGGAAAGGCGATTCTTTTTTGCAGCCTGATCGGCCCGCTTGGCGGCGTGTTCCTTCTGAAAAACAAGACCGCCGTTTTGAGTCAACGGGGAGCAGAAACTTTTTTTATTCAAAGCACGAAGCCTGTATCAAAGACCGGACGGATAACGGGGGTGCTTGTCTTTGCCGGTGCCGTTTCTTTTTTACTCGTTTTACTGTTCGGCATGGTTTCGCTTGAGAAGTATCCCCGCAGCGTTTCCGCTTCGCAACGGAGAGATAACGAGCGGCGGGCCTTTCAACGGCTTGTCCAGATTCATCATGCGCAGACGGAGTATATTAAAACCGACTGGGACAAGGACGGGGTCTGCAGCTACGCCCTCTTTCTTGTCAGCCTGTGGCAGACGCTGGATGAGCGGGTTTTTCCGGTCGAGATCAACCTCCTCCCCAAAGAGCTCGGCTACGCCATGCGACGGGCGCATTCTCTGGATGGATATTTTTATGTGAATGTTCACCGGCGCTGCCTGGAACGGAATCCTGACGATCCGGATACGGTTGTTAATGAGGATCTGGATTACCGGCGTGAGTTCGCGGTGATTGCCTTTCCGGAGCGGTATAACGAGACGGGCCGGCTTTCCTTCTACATTGATCAGAGCGGCGTGATCCGCTGTTTCGACCGGTCAGACATTGAGGACGACTCACTGGTCGGTCTGTTTGTATTACCCCCGCCGTCCGAGTTTAATCAATGGCGGCAACTGCCGGACGAAAAAGATTTGCCGGCCGTGCAGGCGGAGCTCTCTGCTCCGTAAGAAATGAAGCCTATGAGCGGATTGCTTTATGTTTTTTTATATTCGATGTGGCACATTCATCTGCCGGGTGAATCGACTCCGATTCTGTTTGCGCTCGGCATGGTCGGGTCGTCGCGGAAGACGCTGGTTCGTGCCGCCGTCGGTCTGGCTCTGTCCAACGGCACAGTGATGGT
>JALOTS010000102.1 GCA_025457785.1 Pontiellaceae bacterium
GATCAGGAGTTTGTGGACTGTCTGAACCAGTTGAAAGGACTTGCCTGGACGGTAGAAGATTTGATTCACATTTGGCAGAACATGTTCACGGTCAATGAAACAGGAAGAAATCTTTTCTGTGAATCGATCAGGCGCGGTTTGCCGGTTTACGCCCTCAGCAATATTGCCCGGCATCATATGGAAGCCATTGAACGCAACTGGCCTGGAATTTTTGACCGTGCGACCGGCCTGTTTCTTTCCTATGAAATCGGGGCGCGAAAACCGGATGCAAAAATCTACCACCATCTGCTGGAAAATCTTGGGGTTAAAGGCTCGCAATGTCTGTTTCTGGATGACCGTGCTGAGAATGTCGAAGCCGCCCGTGCCGCCGGGATTCAGGCCCACCGGTTTATCCCGGAAAACTACGCCGCCGTCCGGACGGCGGTTTCCGACTTTTTCGGGAAATGGCCCGATTAATCAAATCCATAAAAACCCCGAATTGCCGGATTTCTTAAACAGATAATGATTGCTATTCTTCAAGAGGCTGGAACCACTTGGGGCTGTCGGGCCGTTTGTCGGAATCCAGCAGGCTTTGCCATTCATCGCGCGTCAGTCGTTCGCGGCGGGTGAATTCGTAGTAGGGCAGGACGGCCCCCTTGCAAAGAACATGGTTTCCTTTCCACGGATAGAGCACATACATTTTACGCGGACGTCCGATTCCTGCGTGCAGGTAACGTCCGTTTTGAGAATTCGAAAACACGTCGGCAATGCGCGGTGCATTATCTTCGGTTATTCCATTGCACAGCATAAAAAACTTAATATACTCGCCGTAATGTTCGATCAGTTCGTTTTCTGTCTGATTCAGATCCACGCCGCGCAACTGCTTGTGGGCAATGATCTGCAGTTGCCGGCTGACGGTTTCAAGATGTTCCCAACGCGCTTTTATATCGAAGTCTTCGTCCCAAACTTTAGGGCTTTCGGGGGTGGTGTCTGCACAGTTAAATACTCCGGACTGCTCCAGGATCTGACTCGTGTTCCGCGCCAATTCCGCCATGTGTCCGAAAAATTCAGGCTCCGGCTCAACAAATCCGGATTTAATATCAATACAACAACCAATAGCCGTAAGAACTTCCTTTGAGTGCAGAATCCAGGTGCTGCACAACTGCGTCCAGCCTCCGAGTACGGTGTTGCAGCTTTTGATTTGCCACGCCGGATTAAACATAAAATCGGGCGCATCCGGTTCCGGCTTGTCGAGCAGGCACCGCAGGGCATCCAGATATTGGAAATACAGGCTTTTCCCGGAGAAATACGGCTGGCTGGCATCAATCGTTTTCAGCAGTTTTTCTTTGTCCGGGTCATTCAGGGCCTGCTGGGCAAAACCGGATCCGAGCGCAACGGCAACTTCGAGGCCGGCGGGAAAGGAACGCTGGAACTCACGGGTATCTGCGGTTCGTTGAAAGAGTACCGCAGCCGGTGTCCGGTAGGCTGAAATGACCCTGTAATTCGGGCCGATCTCATTTTCTTCATCAATCCATTGATCATTGATTAACGGACGCTCTTTATATTCCAGCATATATTTCCTGCAACGATCCAACCCTTCTCCGTTCAAATCCTCTGTGAACTGACCGTATCCGGTTTTTGTACGCTTCAGTTCTGTGAGCAGGCTCCAATCCTCCTGCACCCCGATAAATAGGCTGTAGGCATCGAAGAAGAGGGTGTATGACTGTTGTTCTGTCTCATCCTTGAAATACTCGAGGTTGAGGCTGTTTGCCATCATCAGAACAGACAGCAGCTCCTCATCGTTTTTCAGGCGGAACGGAATCGACTGGAGCCAGGCAACGGCTCGAAAATAGCGCTTCAGGCTTTCGGTTTGTGTGTAGAAGCCGCGCGGTTTGTAGCGGCTGTAATCGATCATCTGTACCGGCGAGTCGCCCAGCCATTCCGGACGGAACATCCCCTCGGCCGTTTCAATGCGGCTGACTTCGGCATCAATCTGCCGGTCAAGTTCAGGGTCATTAAACCGGGATTCGGCATCCATTAGTCGCAGGGCAATTCCGAGAACAAGTTTTGCCCGGTGTTCGGCCGCAGCCACCAGTTCGGGGTTACCTGTGGGCTGGTTGGCGATCCCGTTCAGATTGGTGAGCATAAAGTTGAGAATGACCGGGCCTCGATCCGCCAGACGCAGTTCCATTTTCCGGATCGATTCTTCATACAGCACATGGTAACCGTTCAGCAACGAATCTGAGGTGATGAAGAAGGGGCAGGATTCAGGGTTCTCATAGGCTTCGAAGATTTGCTTGTAGGTTTCGCCCGTGATCAAGATCCGGTTTTTTTTCAGTTTATCCCGTTCAAACGAGCTTAAGGAGGGCAGATTGGTTCGTGCGGTCCAATCCAGCAGGTGCTCCTTTCGGGCTGCCTCCGACAGTTCCCGGTACTTATCGGCAGACATTCCGATCATCGGGATCAACGCTGTAAGGCAAAACAGAATTCGTTTCGTTGATGTATTCATTTTCAAGCTTTTCGTTTTCAGTCGCAGACCGCCTGCCGGGCAGAATGCGCCGTGTTGTTGAGATGGAAAATAGCGGATCGCCAACGGGGTGAGAAGCGTTTTTCAGCTTCCCCGGGTCAAACGTCCTCTTTAATCCGTGGAACGGCGTTGCCATCCGTGGCACAAAGGTCTTCTCCAATACTCCGACGCTCCATTATTCCGGCCCGAAGTAGGTCGAATAATTTATTGCCGGAGTTCCGGGCGAGGATTACCGTACACAGCGTCAAAGGATGCATAAATGAATATTAAATCTCTATATGTGCTGCCGGTTACCGGAATGATTTTCTTGTTGTCGGGCTGTGATCGGAATTCAGGAAGAGTTCCGGGAGACCGTATTAACAAGAATAAACGCGGGGCTGCGTGAAGAAGGCCGGCGGCTTTCGCAGGAGTATACAGAAAAGTTTGTTAAAAAGTAATCCGATCCGTCATGGCAAGAAGCTCATTGACGATCATTTCCGCGCCGCCGGCGGACAGACGGCCGTCCGGTTCCGGCGCGGAGTTTATTTTTTCCAGACATTGGGAAAAATCGCCGGCATAGAGTTGTTCTGCCGGAATATGGACGTTACGTAAATAACGTTCGATTCCTTCGACCAGATAGGGGTATTCCGCAAAGTCGCCGCGGTCGGCGTAGATCAGCGGTTTGCGGTTTGCTATACATTCCGATACCAGCCCGAAGCCCGGCTTGCTGATGACGATGTCGCACGATGCCAGAATGTCGGCAAATCCGGCCTGGCTGCGGTGGAGCGAGTGGATGCACGATCCGGGAAAGTCCAGCGGCTGGACGCAGAAAAACTCATAGTCGCAACTCAGTTTGCGGATGTTTTCCAGAGCCTGGACGCTCAGATCCAGCGATGTGAACGACAGCAGAACCCAAGGCTTATCCGCCGATGGTGACTTAGCCGAATCCCGAATCCCGAATCTCAAATTCCAAATCGTTTCCCGGCAGGGGGTTCCGGGCGAGGCGAGCAGGGGAATATCCTTCCGCACGGGAAACTGCTCCATCGGCGGGGCAAACGGCAGGCGCAAAAGCAGACCGGTTTGCTGATAGACTGAGCGGAATTTTTCGACGAAAAATTTCCAGCGCGGATTTTCAGGAACGTAGGCTTCATAAATCCAGTCCCATGAAAAGTTGCCGATCGCGATGTCGGGAATGCCGGAGCGTTGGGCGGCGGCCAGCGGAATGGCGGGGATGTCGGCGGCCACTGCGGCGACATCGTTTTCTTCCATAAAACGGCGCTCCTGCTCAATCCATTCCGTTTCGCGGGCATAGAGTGCATTCAGTTTTTCCAGGGTTTGGAAAAGATCGCTCCGGAGGGAATCTTTCTGAACCAGACCCACGTCAAACGCGCCGGTGCGGAAGGTCAGATTTGCGCAGTTCGCGAGCCGGCTGTGGAGAAAAGCGTGCGGCAGATCGGTTGTAACGATAACAGGCTGTTCCGGGCAGATCCGGTTCAGGGCGCGCAGCACGTCGCAGGAGCGCGTACCGTGTCCGTAGCCGTGGGCGGTAATATAGCAGGCAATGGGTTTCATTCGGTACGTTTTACCCCATAACAAAAAATTATTCACCTTGAAAAAATCCGCCTGCCGCCGCCGTACGGAAGGGGGGCGCTCGTTCGATTTTATTCAGGTGAATCAGAGCTTCGGCACACAGGAGGTGCCGGATTATGTTTCCTTCCGCATTGATGCGGGCGAAGGTGGAGAAAACAAAGAAATGACTTGCGCCCGCATGATGTTATCCGTACAGTGTACATATGAATGAGATACGATTCGAATGGGACGAGCGGAAGAGTCGTGAGAATAAGCGGAAGCACAAGGTCTCGTTCGAGGAAGCCCAGACGG
The DNA here is from genome assembly GCA_025457785.1 of Pontiellaceae bacterium. GTDB lineage: Bacteria > Verrucomicrobiota > Kiritimatiellia > Kiritimatiellales > Tichowtungiaceae > Tichowtungia. The sequence goes on from JALOTS010000102.1 coordinate 4,367, forward strand.
TATTCCTTGATGAGAATGCTATCCGCTTCTTCGACCCGGATCACTCTCAAGACGAGGATCGCTTCATTATGCTTGGCATGAGCTTCCTGCTCCGAGTCCTCGTCGTGTGTCATTGCTATCGGGAAGACGATTCGGTGATCCGAATCATCTCGGCCCGAAAAGCCGATAAACGTGAACAATCAGAGTATTGGAGTTAAACCATGAGAGAACATTACGAATTCAACAAAATGAAGGGACAGAAGAACCCCTACGCCAAGCAGCTCAAACAGCCGGTCACAATGCGAGTCGACAAGCCAACTGTGGCCTACTTCAAGTCGCTGGCCGAGGAACTCGGCATGCCCTATCAGAGTCTGATCAACCTCTATCTTAGAGATTGCGCCTTGAACCACAAGAAACTGCAACTCAATTGGGCCTCTTGAAACAAAAAGCAGAATAATCCCGGTTGCAAAAGACCTCTCACTGGCTTAGTCTTCGAAAGTCACGGATGGATGATATGACGTTAGGTAAAGAAAAGGTGAAAGACAACTGGGACAACCTTGGAGACACCGTTGCTGCCATAATTCAGCTGCTGAAGACGTACGAAGTGTCCGGTTGGCAAGACGAACTTGAAGAGGTTAATCACAGGATCATGCAACGATGGGCCGAAGGCCCAAAACTTCTTCTGGATTTTTTTGGAGGAATGGGCAGTCTGACAGATATGTACATTTGTCCCGAGAATAATCATAAGATTCAAGAGGAAGAAGTTCGAAACGTCAACCAGACGCTCGATAAATTGACATCCAAGGCGTATTCACTGGCAAAACAACTGGAAGAATAATTTGCGGAATGTTGCGGTGCGTTCCTTTTCCGGGGGCACGGCCAGCGTTCATCAAGCTACCCGCCATCAAGGATTTCGTATTATTCGCGCGCATTCGCGTCAATTCGCGGTTTGGGTTTCCAATTGCTGGAAGAACCGCTAGATTCTCCGGCTTCATGATAGATTTTATTCAGGTCAGTAAACGGTTCGGTACACAGGAGGTGCTGGATCATGTTTCGTTCCGCGTGAATGCGGGCGAGCATGTCGGCGTGGTCGGCCCGAACGGCGCGGGCAAGAGTACCGTTTTCAGTCTGATCAGCGGCGAGCTGTCGTCCGACGGCGGCGAAATTTCGCTGCCGAAAAATGTGCGGCTCGGCCATTTGCATCAGCAGCTTCACGCCTACGCGCAGGAGGGCTCTCTGCTGGATTATACCTGCAACGCCATTCCCGAACTGAAGCCGATGGTGGCGGAGATCCATCAGATTGAGCATAATCTGCTGACGGCATCCGGCGAAGAACAGGCCCGGTTGCTTCAGCGCCTTGGCGATCTGCAGCACGGGTTTGAACATCTCGGCGGCTACGATCTGAAGGCACGGGCCGAAGCGGCGCTGAGCGGGCTCGGCTTCAAAGAAAGCGAATTTGCCAATCCGTTCCGCTCGTTCAGCGGCGGATGGCAGATGCGGGCCGAGCTGGTACGCACGCTGATCGCGCGGCCCGATATTCTGCTGCTCGACGAGCCGTCCAATTATCTCGATCTGCCTGCCGTCGAATGGCTTCAGCGGTTTTTGCGCGGTTTCGAAGGCACGATGCTGCTGATTTCGCACGACCGCTATCTGCTGGAAACGCTGACGGATCGCACACTGGAAGTTTGCGGCGGATCGGCTGTTAAATATTCCGGCGGTTACACCTATTATATCAGGGAGCGCGAACAGCGGCACATGCAGCAGGAGGCCGCCTACCGCAATTACATGGAGCAGAAAGAACATCTCGAAAGCTTCATCAGCCGGTTCCGGGCGCAGGCCACCAAAGCCGCGCAGGTGCAGAGCCGCATTAAAATGCTCGAAAAGATGGAAGTGGTGAAGGCTCCGGTTGCGCCGCCCAATTTTTCCAAACTTCGGATTCCGCCGCCGCCGCACTGCGGAGCGCATATTATGTCGGTGGAGAACTTGAACTTTTCCTATGACGGGAAACGCTGGATTTTGCGGGATGTGAATCTTGAAATCGGCCACGGACAGAAAATCGCGCTGGTCGGTTTCAACGGCATGGGAAAAACCACGCTGCTGCGCCTGCTGGCCGGCGCGTTGACTCCGCAGGCGGGAACGCGCAGGGAAGGGCACAAAGTCGTTCTCGGCTATCAGTCGCAGGACTTTGCCGAAACCATGCCGCCGGATCAGTCGCTGCTCACCATTGTTCGCAACGCCAATTCCGCAGTGCCTGAACGCGACGTGCGCGGACTGCTTGGTTCGTTCGGCTTCAGCGGCGATGCAGTGAACAAGCCGTCCGGCGTGCTCAGCGGGGGCGAAAAAATCCGTTTGGCTTTCGCCCGGATTTTTATCAACCCGCCCAACTTTCTGCTGCTCGACGAGCCGACCACCAATCTCGATATTCACGGACGCGAAGCGCTCGAAAAGGCGGTTCGCAATTACGAGGGCACGGTTTGTTTTGTCAGCCACGACATCGCCTTTGTGCGCGGCGCGGCGGACCGTATTGTTTCGGTAGCCGACGGCTCCGTTACCAGCTATCCCGGCGGATATGATTACTATCTGGAAAAGACGGCGGCTCGGGATTCCGCCGCAACCCGAAACTCCCAGCTCGAAACTCGAAACTCGAAACTCCCAGCTCGAAACTCGAAACTCGAAACTCCCAGCTCGAAACTCGAAACTCCAATGCCTAACGCCCAAAGCCTGAATCCGCAAGCCGCGCGCAAGGCGCGGGCACAGGAACGCGAAGCGCAGAAAGAGCTGCGCAAAATGGAGGCGGCCATGGAAGCGCTGCACGGGGAACAGCGGGCGATCTGCGAGCAGCTTTCCGGCGGCGATCCGGAGCTGGATTACGCCGCGCTGACCATTCATCTCGCCGATGTTATCAAAAAGCTGAATACGCTTGAGGCAAAATGGCTTGAAGAGGCCGAACGGGTCGGGGCATGAGAGCGATTGTCAACGGCAGGCACTGAGGTGTTTTTCTTCCCGTTGAAACCTGTGCTTCCAAGTTGTTTTTTGACTTGTATATCTTTATCTGTCAGGCCTAGTCTTCCGGCAACGCTTTCCGAATGACCGGATTGTTATCAAAAAAGG
>JALOTS010000103.1 GCA_025457785.1 Pontiellaceae bacterium
GGTCGGTCTGGCCTGCGCCGCAAACCCGCTGCCGATTTTCATCCCCTGCCACCGGGTCGTCGCGAAGAACAGTTTCGGAGGCTTCAGCAGCGGTCTGCCGTGGAAACAGCTTCTATTGAATCTTGAGGCCGGCCCGATGTTCAGGAACGCACCGGCTGTATATTAGACCCTTCGGACAAACGTTCCGCAGCGGCGGGGCCGACTGCCTGTGCGAGCAGGCACGCAGACAGGAGCCGACGCCTGCGTGCTGAGGAATGCCCCGCTGAATTTCGGCGAAACGGCCCTTGCCGGGCTGCCTTGTTATCCGTTATCGGTTATTTTTTCGGTTCACTCCTGTTCCCGTATTTTCACAGTGAATGGGAAAAAACAGCGAACAAGAAAAATCGAAACCAATTTAAATGGTTACAAACATCCTTTTTCTGCCGCGGAAAAATGATAGATTGTCCGTGTGAAGAACAAATAAATCATGAAAACTATCTTACTCATTGATGACGATCCATTCGTGACGACGCTTTACCGGACATGCCTGTCCAATGAAGGCTATCGTGTTGAAACCGCAAACTCCGGGGAAAGCGCTCTCGAAAAGCTCAACTCGACAATTCCCGATCTGATTGTTCTGGATCTGAATATGCCGGGATTGAACGGAGTGGATGTTCTCAAGCAGGTTCGCACCCGACCCGATACAACGGATTGCCCCGTGATTGTTCTTTCCAACGGCTATGTTCAAAATCTGATCGATCAGGCAATGTCGCTGAACGTAACGAAAATTTTCACCAAAGCGCAGTGCCCTCCGAATAAAATGATGGCTGAAATAAAAGAAGCTGTAGAGTCCGCGCCGGAACACCGACCCCGTCCGGAACTTGACACCGCCTCTGCAGCACAGAATCCGCCGGAACTGAATCCGCTGGCCGCACTGATTGCCGCAACCGAAACAACCTGGCAAACCATTGATCTGACCGCCCTGCCGGAAAATGCGCCTCCCGAAACAAAACGCAGGGCGCTGGCCGGACTGTATCGGAGCATTCATCAGCGACTGGACGATTCGCTGGCCGAAAAACCGGGTTCCGAAATTGCGCTTCTTGCGAACGAATTGAGAAATATGTTCGGAAACTTCTACGGACATCCGGAACAGATGACAAAAGCATCCACTCAGGCCCTGCTGCGGGGGATTGGAAATTTAAGCCGGATGAAATCATCCGGGCTGCCCCGTCAATCTGTTCTGGACAACATTCTCAGACGGCACTACCGCAACCAGCAAAAGAACGTAACCCAATCAGGCTTGGGCTGCGTCCCCGCCGCAGCGGGCGAATGCCCGTGAACAGGATCAGTTCCGGAATCCGGAACAGAAAACCGGATCGTCAGGGTTTGCCTGATTCCTGCTTGTAAATAGAGAGAAGGACACTAGAATGCCGCACATTGTTTCAAAAATGGAGTTACTGCCGTATGATAAGAAATAAGAAATCGCTGGGTTTGATTCTGGTCGTGATCGGGTTTGTTCTTCTCGCCCTTACCGGCATACGCACCATCAGCAGTCCGGACATCTTCACACATATCGCGCTGGGGCAATCCGGAAACGTAAAAGCCGACACGCTCGCCTACACCATGACCGGACAGCAATGGATCAATCTGAACCCTCTTTACAACGGACTGGTTTACTTTCTCTGGTCGCTGGGCGGCGCCGGTCTCATTACGCTGGTTCACGTTCTCGTTGTCCTGGCTTCGTTCGGAATGATGATCCGCTTCGGAAAAGACTGGGGCGGCCCTCTGAGCCAGACTCTGGCGCTTCTGCTCTGCGCCCGCCTGATGCTTCCCGTATTCAATCCCGGCCCCTGGGCCTTTTTTATGCTCTTCACGGCGCTTTTTCTGACGGTTCTTTACCGGGTTAAAAACTTTAACCTGACCGCCGCGATTCTGCTGGCATTGCAGATCCTTTGGACCAATATGCACCCTTCGTTTCTGTTCGGCCCGGCACTCATCCTTCTGTTCACCGTTGAAAACCTGCAGAACGCCCGCAACGCCTCGCGGACAGCCATCGTCACTCCGCTGACCACCCGCCTTTTCGGACTGGCCGGCGCCTCCCTGCTGGTCACGCTGATCAATCCCAATCTGATCAATCTGCACCGCCATGTCATCGCAAACTGGCTGCTGCTTTCCGGGAAAGAAAACCTTGAGTGGATTTCGCTTTTCGGAAACTTTTTCCCTCAGACCGTCATCAGCAGTCTGACCGTCTTTGCGCTGCTCCTTGGCGCAGGCGGATTAATCACCCTGCAAAAACGGCTTCCTATGATGATCACCCTTCTGGCTTTAACCGGGTCGTTTCTCACGGTGCGCTCGATCGGCTCGTTACACCTGTTTTCCTTTCTGGCCCTTCCGTTCATGATTCTCAGCTTCAACGCCGTCAGTGATTATCTGTCCCGCACGCTGATAACCGTTCTGAAAACCACCAATGCCGTTCTGGCGAATGTACTCGCGGCTATCGCGCTGCTTTTAACCGTCATTTCAATCGGCTCCCTGATCACCAACCGGGCCTATGCCAACATCGGCAGCGCCTCCCGGTTCGGACTGGGTGTCGAAGAAAGCGCGTTTCCGTCCGCCGCTGCCGGAATTCTCTCCCGCGCCGACTTTCCGAAAACCATCTTGAACATTGCGCACGACGGCGGATACATCGCGCTGCAGAATCCGAAGCAGAAAATCTTCTGCGACACACGCTACTCCTTTTACGGAAGCGATTTTTACAAGCAGCTCGACACCGCGCTGCGCGGAGATCAGGCGGCATGGAACAGACTTATGGCGGACTCAACCCCTCATTCCGTCATCATCAACGGCTGCTGGCCGGACGCCGGTGCGCTGGCCAACCGTCTAATCAGTTCCAAAGTCTGGAAACTGGTTTACTTTGACGGCTCGACCTTTATTCTGGTTCGCGACCTGCCGGAATACGCAACGCTCATCAACGACCCCTCGGTTCAGCAATACGGCCTTTCGGTTCTTGAAAAGGCCCGTCAAACCTATCTTGATCAAAGCAAGGGGTTCATTAAAGCGGGCAATCCGTCACGGCTGATCGGTGCAGGCGGCCTTTATCTGGCGCTCAACCGTCCGAAAGAGGCGGAAGTGATGTATGCCGCCATAACTGAAAACAACCCCGGGATGGCCGGAGCCTGGCTGGGCCTTGGACAATCTCTGGTTTTTCAAAAACAACTGTCCAAAGGCATTGAACATATGGAAAAAGCGGCGAAAATCACACGGCGCAACAGCAGGGTCTGGATTGCATTGCTTCAGGCGTATCTGCTGAAAGGCGACGAAGCCAAAGCAACCTATGCCGCCGATCAGTTGAACAAGTTTTACAAGGCGGACAAAGTGACGGTGGAACAGCAGGAGGCGGCCAAACAGAAAAAAGCGCCAAAAGAAGATGCGCAAAAAACAAATGATGCTCCGGTTTTGAAAAGCGCCAAAGGATTGGACCTGCCCGCCCAGCTCAAGTAACGGCGCAAACAGCCACAGGACAGTTTATAAAAACTGTAAATCCGGCGGATCCGGCTTGTGCAAATGAAAGCTCTTATTGGCAGGAAGATGTAGGTTTTTCAATTCTATCAAGTATCAAAAACCGCCATTCTGTGAATCAGGCGCACCGGGACCGGATATGCCGGCTGATTCCCTTTTACCTTCAGCATTCAGGCAACGGGGAATCAAATGAAAAACCACCTTGTCGCTCTGTTCTCGAAGCCTTTTTTCAAGTCGCTGGCGCAAAGCCTCGACTGTTTACAGCGTTTCCCCCTTAATCCGGTTTTTCTTTTAGAACCTTCGTTCGAAGGTTCTATCACCGCAAATGATGTTCATAATAACTTGAACCGGAATAGGTTAAGGCGTTAAAGCAGCCGTTATTGAGCGGAAAAAACTCATTTTCCGCCTTTTCTTCGACTTCTTATCTTTTACGTCCTTGCGGTCAAAAATTTTTATTCCGAGGTTCCGGCAGCGTGCGGGATACTGAACACAAGGGTTTATGACCGCTAAGCAACGAAGATATCCAGACAGGGATCATTCTGAATGAATGCCAGAGGTCATCCCGTCAGAGGCGAGCTTCGGTTGCGGCTCCGCTGCCTTGGGAAAAGTACTCATGAAGTTCCTTTCCGGCTGTGGTATCTGTAGCAGATACACATATTCCGGCAAAAAAAGAAAAAACCGCAGTTGTTAAATTTTTGTCTTACGCCCTCAATCGAATTAGACCGCTGATTTGGATTGCAACAGGAAGTAAAAACCGTTATGTTCAAACTTCATCGTCAGCACTGAGCAATGAAGGAATTTATAATGAGAATGAGATGGTTGACAGGGATCTGTATTGCCGCCGTAACCGCCGGTTCACCGCCTGCGTTTGCCAATCAAATTCAAAACGGGTCATTTGAGACCGGAACCGCCTCCGGCTGGACGCTGGCACCTTCCGAAGTGACGGTTTCTTCCGCTGCGGCATCGGATGGAAGCTATTCCCTGAAGCTGCAAACGGCAGACGGGGCGATCGCCTCGACAACACAAACCATTCCCGTGCAGGCGAATACAGATTACGTTTTTGCGTATGACATCAATTACAGTTCCGGCAGCACGGGTGAAGTTACGGCCAAATTAACATTTGACGGGCTTACTCTGAAAACGGTGACGACTAATTCAACCGACGGCTGGACGCGCAGACAGACCTGGTTTAACAGCCGGGGTGCAACACAAATTCAACTGAATCTCTACGCAACCAACAACTTCAACGGGCTGGTTTACGTGGACGATTTTTCGCTGGAGACCATGGCCCCGCCGTATGCCTATGAAACATGGACGGTGGATACGTATAAGCTGTGGGCGGCACTCAATGCGGTCAGTGACCATCCGGATGAAGACAAAGATAATGATGGATTTAATAATCTGTATGAGTATGCATTTGCCGGGAATCCGACCAATGCGCTGAATCAGGGAACAGCGCCAACCTTCGTAAAGGAGGGCAATCAATTTATGTATCGTTGTTTACAGCGGAACAATGATACCAATTTAACGTACTGCGTCGAAGTCTGTACGAATCTGCTGTCCGGTAACTGGACGGAGGCCGGATTTGCCACAGTGACGAACGAAACGATTGGCGACTTTAACGACGTTGGGTATATTGTTCCGACGAACGGTTCCGGCCTGTATGTACGAATCAAAAGCACGCGTCCGGCAGAAAGTTTGAATGATGGCTGGTTTGAACTGATTGCCGCTGCCACCAATGATCATCGCAGTATCATTCAAAACACCCTGGATAAACTGCATAAAGGCGCAACGCTTAAGCTCTTCGGTAATTTTTTCATCCGCGATACCCTTTATCTGCCATCGGATTTCAGATGGATTCTGGATGGTTCCCTTTCGTTAGGCAACGGGGTCAGAAATAATCTTGACGATGTCGGGTGGGTCGGAGTTGTACAGGGCGTTACCATTGATGCCAGAAGAGAAACCGGCGTTTCCGAAAAATCCGGCGGTGCAAAAAATATTGATATGTCCGGCGGCACCTATAATGGAAATTCCATCAGCAATTCTTCAAGCCTGCGCTTTATTAATTTTGTTGCGGTAACCAACTGTTATTTTCATGACATGGTGATTACCAATGTGTCCGACGATAATTTTACGCTTGGTCACGTAAGCAGAAGCAATTTATGCCGCAACATCAGAAGCGCATATGCCATCAGCGGGAATGCGTTGAGCGATAAGGGCTCCCACAACAAGTGGTTTGACTGTATCGCCGAATATTGTCTTGGGGATGACGGGGATGGATGGACACCCAAATGCCGTTTTTCGGAGTTTTACCGGTGTATCGGCAGGAGAAACGGGGGGCCTGGGTTCGGGATGTATTGCCGTATGGACGGGTCCCCCTCTGGCACTGATGTAGGAGAAAACATTGACGGAAATAAGTTTTATGCCTGTGAGTCCTATGAAAACTGGGGAGGTGCCGGGTTCAGTTTTAATATTTCCGATAACAACGGTATCGGCGCAACCATCCGAAGCAATTATATTGAGGCCGTCTGTTACAGCAATCAAATGAGCGGGCTGTACTTCCGGAATAAATTGACCAACGGCATCGTCGCAGCGAATGAAGTCAATCTCCTCTGCTGGGGGAACCGGGGGCTTACTTCAACGAATTCGCCCTCAAGCATCGCCGCAGGAATGACTACGGATGGAGGATCCGGTTATATGATTAAAGGGATTACCGGATCGATTGTCGCTTTTGATAATTTGCAAAACTACGATGTGAATCTTGCTCAGGCAAGTAACTGCACGATCACCGTATATCGTCCGGCAGGTGAAGTGTTGTCCCGAGTAAACAGAGGACCAACGTCCAACATCATCACGGTAACGAATGTCAGCGCCGCCAGCCCATCGGATCCGTGGTGCGTGCACGCCTATTACAACGCCACAAACATTCCGTGAAAAAAAAAGTTAAGATAAGGAAATCCGCATGAGAATACCCCGGTTAGTCGAAATGTTAATGGCCGGGTCAATGGCGGTCATGCCGGCGTTTGCCAATCAAATCCAAAACGGCTCATTTGAGACCGGAACCACAACGGATTGGACGGTCGGGTCTCCTTCCGAAATGACGATTTCTTCCGCTGCGGCATCGGATGGAATCTACTCACTGAGATTGCAAACGGCAGACGGCACGATTGCTTCGACAACCCAGCTCATTCCCGTGCAGGCGAATACCGATTATGTTTTTACGTATGACATCAATTACAGTTCCGGCAGCACGGGTGAAGTTACGGCCAAATTAACATTTGACGGGCTTACTCTGAAAACGGTGACGACCAATTCAACCGATGGCTGGACGCGCCGACAAACCTGGTTTAACAGCCGGAATGCAACGCAAATTCAACTGGATCTCTACGCAACCAACAACTTTAACGGGTTGGTTTACGCGGATAATTTTTCGCTGGCGACAATGGCTCCTCCGTATGCCTATGAGACCTGGAGGGTGGATACGTATAAATTATGGGCGGCCCTCAACGCGGTCGGTGACCATCCGGAGGAAGATAAAGACAACGACGGTCTTAATAATCTGTATGAATATGCGTTTGCCGGGAACCCGACCAATGCGCTGAATCAGGGAACCGCACCCACCTTTATGCAGGCGGGTAATCAGTTTGTGTATCGCAGTTTGCAGCGGAATAACGATACCAATTTAACGTACCGCGTCGAAGTCTGTACGAATCTGCTGTCCGGAGTCTGGACAGATGCCGGATTGGTTACGGTGACGAATGGAACGGTTGGCGACTTTAACGATATCGGGTACGTTATCCCGACAAACGGTTCCAGTCTGTATGTACGAATCAAAAGCACGCGCCCCGCAGAGAGTCTGAACGATGGCTGGTTTGAACTGCTTCCTTCCGGCGGCACAAATGATCACCTCATTATTCAAAATACGCTGAATAAATTGCATAAAGGCGCAACGCTTAAGCTCGTCGGTAATTTCATCATCCGGGATACCCTTTATCTGCCGTCGAATTTCAGATGGATTCTTGAGGGCTCCCTTTCGTTAGCCAATAACGCCAGAAACAATCTTGACCGTGTCGGGTGGGTCGCACCGGGCATTGATGCCAGACGGTACACCGGAATTTCCGAAAAACCCGGCGGAGCAGGAAATATTGATATGTCAGGCGGTATCTACAACGGAAACAATTACAGCGGAAGTAATTCAAACACTATCCGCTTTATTAATTTTGTTTCGGCAACGAACTGCTATTTCCATGACATGGTGATTACCAATGTGTCCGACGACAATTTTACTCTGGGTCCCGGATGTAATAATAATATATGCCGCAATCTGCTTAGCACTTATTCAATAAGGGGTAATGCGCTGACCGATAAAGGCGACCATAACAAGTGGTTCGATTGTATCGCCGAGTACTGTATTGGAGATGACGGAGACGGGTGGACCCCTAAATGCCGCCACTCCGAGTTTTACCGGTGCATCGCCAGAAGGAACGGGGGCCCAGGATTCGGAATGTATTGCCGTGTCGATGGTGCTTCTGATCGGGGTGAAGCCATTGACGGGAATCGGTTTTATGCCTGCGAATCTTATCAAAACTGGGGGGGGTGCGGGTTCAGTTTTAATATCGCCGACAACAGCGGCGCGGGAGCATCAATCCGGAGCAATTATATTCAGGCCGTTTGTTACAGCAATCAGCAAAGCGGCGTGAGGTTCCGGAATGCATTGACTGGCACCGCTGTGGCGGCTAATGAGGTGGATCTTTTCTGCTGGGGAAATCGAGGGCTTGACGGCGACGGAAATCCTTCAACGTTGACCGGGGGACTGGGTACGGATAACGGTGAACTCTATACGATTACCGGCATTACCGGATCAATGGTGAGCTTTGACAACATCAATTCCGATGTAAATATTGCTCAGGCGAGTAACTGCACGATCACCGTATATCGTCCGACGGGAGAAACCGCGCCTGTATTAAAACCCGGTCCGGGTTCAAATATCACAACCCTGACGAATGTCAGTGCTGCCGGCCCGTCTCATCCGTGGTGCGTGCACGCCTATTACAACGCCACAAACATTCCGTGAAAAAAAAAGTTAAGATAAGGAAATCCGCATGAGAA
>JALOTS010000104.1 GCA_025457785.1 Pontiellaceae bacterium
CCGTAACGGCTCGCATTTTAGACGCAACATACTCCAGTACAAAGATTTCTGAACATTCTGTTTCATTTGCGAAAAAACGATAGATTTTCCGGCCGGAAAATCTAAAAAAAATCGAACTACGTATTGACACGTACATAGAGTACGTATACCCTGTAGTTGTTGTTGGGGAAAATATTCCGGAAAAATTGAAAGAAAAATCTGGAATGTGGGAAGAATTGGTATAGAGTTCGCAAATCAAAAAAAGGAGTATCAGATGAAAAAAGTACTATTAGCAGCAGTTATAGCAAGCATGGTCGGAGGCGCAGCCTTCGCTCAGACAAATGTTGTCACCTCAGCCAATGTGGTGGGGTATTCCAAGGTGTCTCTTGAAGCGGGAGGAAAATACACAATGTCCACCTGCAATTTTGAAACCGGCGCAACCAACACACTGCTCTCCATCTTTGGGACCAATCAATTAACGCAATCTGATAGTTACGGAGATTGCGACCGTATTTTCGTATGGAATGCCGGCACGCAAACCTATCAGGCATGGGCGCAATGGACTGACGGCGTTTTCTATAAAGCCAACGATCTGGATGAATGGAATCAAGCTATTAGCGGAAATCCGGCAATTCCAGTTGGACAGGGATTTTTCATTGCTTCTGGAAGCGTTAGCAATACCGTATATTTCAGCGGTGATGTTGTGGCTGTTTCCACTCAGTCAGTAAGTGTTGTAGCGGGATATCAGATTCTCGCGAATCCATTTACCTGCGACATAGCTTTGCAGGCAACTACTTTTGCGGATTGCGGTGCAGCATCCGATGACAGTTATGGAAATTGCGACCGTATTTACGTATGGAATGGTTCAGCCTATCAGGCTTACGCCCTTTGGACCGACGGCAATTGGTATAAAGCAAACGATTTGGATGAATGGAATCAAGGTATTATGGCCACAAATACGATTGCCTTGAGTCAGGGTTTCTTTTACGAAGCAAAGGCACCCATCACTTGGGTTTCAACCAATACTTATCTTTCAGCGATTCAGTAGTTCAGTGGGTTATAGGATAAAACATAAACAAAGGAAAAAAGGATAAATACATGAAAAAAATAGTATCAGCAGTTATCATCGCAGTGATCGCAGGCAGTTCGGCGTGGGCATCTTTATCATGGACGTACACAGGAAATCTGAAAACGTTTGATGCCGCGATGCAAAACGGGTGGCTTGTGCAAATGTATCAGGATGTCAATGGCGATTCTTCTCTCGGAAGCATCACCGACTTCTTTAACGGCGGAGTGCGCGGGGTTGCATCTGGAACCAATGTCGGTGACGATACGTTGCTGGTCGGGTTCACAGCCAGTCTTCTTACAAACGCAAAGAATGGTTCGCTTCAGTGGGGTACGAGTTTCGCCGCATGGAGTGATCTCTACAGCGACAAAGTATATACCGTGATTTACGATGCCGCCACGATCGGTGCTGCGTCACACGCTGTTGTGCTTGATTCGACTCCCTTCACGTTGGGTGCTGCTGATCCGGCATCTTACGTTTTGAGTTCTGTCGCTGGCGGCCGCACATGGGTAGCTGTTCCCGAACCGGCAACGTTCTTGCTGTTCGGTATCGGCGGGATGGGCGCATGGCTGCTTCGCCGTAACAAAATAAAATCCATGGAAGAAGAAGAAGAAGCTAACGGCTGATTCGTTTCTTTCTGGATTAATAAACCCCGGTTCATGCCGGGGTTTTTTATTGTTTGCATGTTTTGAACCGGTAAGCCCGGCGCGACAAAGCCGAAACCGAAAAATCGGAAATGAGTCTAAAGGCAGAAATGGTTTGTTTGAAAGTAAGTTCAGAGATTAGAATAAACGGAGCCCCCGTGTTTCGGGGCAGCCCTGCCGGTGCAGGGCTTGATAGGGAATAGAGATCTCAAACGAAACCGGGCTTTCATTGAGTTCTCTGTTTCCAATCTGTTCCGTTTATTCTTTTCCCGTGATTTTATCAGTTGTTCTCTGTCCTGCTCCGAAGTTTGCTCCAGCGTAGCGGGCGGTGAAAAATTCTCCCATCTGCGAAAACCGACGGTTCCATCTGCGGATAAAAATGGAAGTTTACTATGAAGAAAAGCCTGAAAATCTTTGTTGTCTCTATTTCATAATGCTCAGCAGGTTACTGTAATCATCCGTCCACGGGCGGACATCACGGACTTTCAGTTTATAAAGAGAGTCGGCTTCGGCGATCGCAGGTTTCCGGATGAACGCTGAATCACGGCTGAACAAGACCCACTGGGCATTGGCGGTTATTTTGTTATCCCCTTCGCTCAGGATACGCGCCGCCTGCAAATTGAAGCGGTTGCGGATTTGAAGCAGCACCGGAAGAAGATCCAAATAGCGGTTGGAAATGTTCACGGCAATCACTCCGTTTTCCGCAAGGTGCTTAAGATAAAGGTCAAAGGCTTCAAGCGTAAGAATATGAACGGGAATATGATCTCCGCTGAATACATCAATTACCAGCAGGTCGTACTGGTGACTCCCGGTTTTCTTCAGTTCGGATTCCAGTGAGATGCGCCCGTCCCCTTCTGCAATCGAAATGTCTGCCGCAGAATCTTTCAGATAGGAAAACCAGACTGAATTTTCAGCCAGACGGATTACCGCCGGATCAATCTCATAGAAACGATAGCGATCCCCTTCCCTCCCGTAAGCCGAAAGAACTCCGATTCCCATCCCGACCAGCCCGACGTTCATCGGTTCCCTGGTGTCATATTTCGGATGATTCAAGATAGCCAATCCGCAGCCGCCGTTTTCTGAAAAATAGGTCGTCGGGCGTTTAATAAAACGCGGGTGATGGATCTGCATCCCGTGATTGATTTTTCCATGAAACAGGCTGTAGATGGGTATGTTATTATTGTGCTCCAGCACCACCTGCACGCTGCCGAAAAAGTTCCGTTCTGTGTAAACGGACGCGCGCAGCTCTTTCACAATGCCTGAAACAAGAAACCCCGCAAATCCGACCAGTAAAACCGGAAACAGATGGCGAAGGGGACGGAAAGTGCGTTTCGTTTTCGGATCGTTATAAATAAAAAAGACCGCCAACGCGCCCGACAAAATCAGAACCAGTTGATATTCCCAATAGCCTTTAAACAGAAACGGGGCCGCCAAAACAACAAACAATCCACCCAGCGCCCCGCCCAGCGAAAGACACAGATAAAACCCGGTCAGATGCTTCGGGTCGGGTTTTGTCCGATACAGCGCATTGTGACAGAACAGGCAAACCATCAGCAAAATAAAACTGTATGCCGCGATTTGATGGCGGATTTCAATTTCCAACCCTCTTCCGGAAAGATACCCGACCAAGCCAAAAGCACAAACCAGCAGGTAAATGTACGTATCCTGGAATCCCCGTTGTTTTTCCATGAAACCGATCATGTAGCTCAAAAGATAGATCGACAAAGGAAGAATCCATAAAAAAGGAACCGGGGGAATGTCCTGCGTCATCCGGTTGGTAATCGCCATTAACGCCAAAACACCGCAAAAGGATAAAAGAGTCCACAGCAGCGGCATGAATTTCGGGCAGGCCATCGACACCGCAGCGGTCTTCAGCGGAACAGGCTCCGGCAAAGAGGCTGTTTTCCAGACTCTGGAAACACATCCTGCACAAAGCAGCACATAAACCAGAAAACCGCCGCTCCACATCCAGGCCTGTTCACGGATGGTGAAATGCGGTTCAATGAGGAACGGGTAACTCAGCAGGGACAGCAGAGACGCAGCGTTCGATACAACATAAAAAACATACGGTGATCGCAGCGGCTCCATACGATAGAACCATGCCTGCAAAAGCGAGGCGCTCGTCGAAAGAATGAAATAGGACAACCCGATACTGACAAACAACAGCTTCAAAACATTTCCGGTGGGATGCCCGGTCGTTGAGGGTCTCCAGGATAAATCAGGAAGGATGGGCGAGCCCCAAATAAAAATCAGAACCACCCCGACAGCCAGCGCCGAAAAAACAAGACCGACATGGCAAACCGCCTGCCGCTTAAAATGAACCCGCTGAAGGCAATGAGCATAGGTGTACCCGCCGAGAAGCAGCAACTGAAAAAACATCAGACAGGTCAGCCAGACGGACGGAGCCCCGCCGAACCATGGCAAAAAATACTTTCCGATGATCGGTTGAATCTGAAAGAGCAGAAACGCCCCTAAAAAAACAGTGACCGGAAAAGGATTGAACGTTTTAAATATTTTCATGCCGGGGAGTCTAACCATGAAAACCGGCAGATGAACAGCGGGAACTTAAGCCAATCAATTAATTGACGGAATTTGATTCTTTTTTCATCCCTGTGAAAACAAATCGGGCACCCCCGCCCAAATACAGATGCGCACTTTTCAATCTTCACTTTTTATACTGCGCAACATGAATTGTTTGTATATTTTCAGCCGATGGACACAAAAGAACAAAATGGCGCACCGGCCTTTATCCGCGCGGCGAAAACGGATCCGGCTCCGTTTTTCGCCACAATCAGGGAAACTTCCGCATGAAACCGGCTGTTTTAATTTTAGGTGTGCTGATCCTGTTCCTGCTCGCCGGAGTAATTCCCGCGGCGGGCGGAGTTCCGGCGGGTACGATCTATTATTCGCCGGTTTTCATACTGCTGCTTTTCCTATTGAGTTTTCTGAGCATCCGCTGCTGTCTGCGCCGGAAAATCAGTTGGAAACAAAGCGGATTCTATCTGGTTCATCTTGCTGCGGTCTTAATTCTGGCCGGCGCTTTTGCCGGATACCTGTTCGGAATTAAAGGTCTGTTACAGCTTCCTGTGGGTTCCTCTGCGTCCGTTGATCACCTTCCGCTTTCCGGGCGTGAGCCGGTGCCGTTCGGCTTTACCGTAGCGGCAGAAGATTTTCAGGTGTTGTTTTATCCGCCGGTTTATCAACTCTGCCGGGCGATTCCTCCCGAAGAAATGGCGCCGGGCAAAATGCCCTTTAAACCGGAGGGAAAATTCAGCGCAAATCAGCAGGGCGTATGCATAGTCAACGGATTCGGGCCGGTTTTCAACCTTTGGAACGAATCTCGGCAGGAATGGGTTCAGCGCAAAGCACTGACGGATGATTCTTTTTTGTATCGCACCGCTCAAACGCCGTCGTTTTTCGGTGTCACACTGGTATTTGACGGAGAAAAACATCCGGTTCGCATTAATCATCCGGCCCGGTTCAACGGCTGGCGGTTTTATTTGATGTCCTACGACCGGCAAAATCAAAGCACGGTTCAACTGTCGGCCCGCCACGATCCGGGACGCACGGCGGTTATCGCCGGAATCTGGCTGATGCTGGCCGGAACCTTTATCCTTTGCTTCCGCCGGGAAGGAGCCTCGCCATGACCCGCTGGCTCATTCCTCTCCTTTCCGTTGCGGCGGCCGGTTATCTGCTTTCCGGCGCGGTTTTTCTTTTCCGGCATAAACGCACCGCCGCCGGTCTGATGGGCGCGGCCTGGCTGGTGAATCTGGCGGTGTTTGTTTTAAACGGACTCATTGTCGGCCATCCGCCGTTTGGAAACATGTATCAGGTTCAAGTCGTGCTCAGCCTTTGTTTTCTGCCGTTGTTCATTCTGCTGTCAGTGCGCGACCGCCTGTTCCCGTTTTTGACCTATTTCGCCATCGCGTCTGCGCTTCCGCTCATCGGGGCCCTTTTCATGGACAAACAAGCCGCCTGGCGGCGAATGCCCGCGCTGCAGTCCGGCTGGTTTGTGCCGCACGTACTGGCGTATCTGATCAGCTACGCGCTCTGTACCGTCGCGTTCATTCTTTTGCTGAATCTGCGGCTCAATAAAAACCGTCGCGACGAACTCCGTTGTGCCATCGTTCAGATTCTACGAACCGCCTTTCCCTTCATGACCTTCGGGCTGCTCTCCGGTGCGCTTTGGGCGGAAGAAGCCTGGGGACAATATTGGAGCTGGGATGCCAAAGAAGTCTGGTCGCTGATCACCTGGGGGCTCTACCTGCTGTACTTTCACCTGCGCCGAAGCGATTGGCGCCGCTGCGCCGACTGGGCGCACCTGCTGGCCTTCCTCGCGCTGCTGACCACGTTCTTCCTCGTCAATCTGCTTCCAAAGCTTGGAAGCCTGCTGCACAGCTATGCCTGATTTCAACCTTGAGAGGAAAGCCTGAACGGGGAAATCTCCAACGAATAAAGAAAGCAGTGAACGGGGAGAAAAACGACTTGTTACACAACGAATGAAGTACGCGGCGAATAGGGAGATTTTAATCAAAATAATTAAGGTCAGAATAATTAAGATTACAACGGAGACGCAGTCGAACTGGACTTCATGAATGCAGAGCAAGTCTCCCGCTTGCTTGTTTCCGGGTGTAGAGGGGCATCTAATGGTTAAAGGTTCTCTTGGAGACTTTGTGTTAGATGTTCTACTGATTTCCGTCCCCGTTCGTTGCGTACTTCATTGCCACTCACTGCGTTCGTTGCCGTCCTGCCTTCGGCGGTCGTTGTAAAAAATTCTCCCATCTATGGAAATCGGCTGTTCCATCTGCGGATAAACCTGGAATTTTACCATGCCTGGAGATCTTTGTGTCTTGAGCGTAGCGGGTGTTACAAACCGTGCAGAAAAACAAGAATTTGGCGGACAGTAGTTCAAAAAGATCTTCGAAGACGGGTGTCGGCTTTTTTCAAATCAAATGCTTCGGGGTCAAATTTTTTGCCCAGTCAGTCCTCCATTTCCTTGAACTTCGCACCCTTCGGGTGTTTGAGAATGTCAAGGGGGCGGTAATAGCCGCCCGAACCTCCGCAGTCTTCCGGCGGACAGGCGCGCTTTCCGCCCGTACAGGCCGGATCGTTTTTTACCCCATCAGGATTGAGATTTTTTTTCAGCAGAATGCCGTGTTCCCAGGAATCGCCGAAGTCATATTCGTAGATCAGTTTGTCTTTTTCTTTGCAAAGAACCTGTCCGATCGAAACGTCTGCGGTGCATTTAATCTCTTCTTCATAAAACATCTCCTCTTCCGCAATGTTGTTTGACCCGCATTTTCTTCCTGGTCTGCGATCAGATAATCTATCATCCCGTACGGACCATAGAACAGCAGATGCGCGATTTAGGCGGAGATGATCGTTACTTTTATTTCTGCCGAGGTTCCGTCGGACAGTACCAGCCGGGCATCCGCCGGGAAGGTTTCTTTGGAGACAAACGGCATGAACCGGTGCCCGGCACAACAAAACCGCTTCTTCCGGGAGAGGGGTAATCCGGAATTCCGTACCCTGAAACCAGATATACGGGGGATGAACAGTTTGTCATACACAGAGGTAAAAAGATACTCTGAGCCGATTGCGATATCAAAAAGGAACTCAACGGCTGTTTTACCGATCTTTTTTTTCAATGCAAAAAGCATCTCTTCGAATTCAAACGGCCCGGTTTACTGAAGGGCGAATTCCCGGATTAAATCATACAGCCTTGTTGTTTTCATGGAGG
>JALOTS010000105.1 GCA_025457785.1 Pontiellaceae bacterium
ATATTCTGTATGGAAAGCTGCGGCCTTATCTGGACAAGGCAGTCGTTGCTCAGACAAGTGGGATCTGTTCAACCGATGTCCTAGTTTTTGCGGCGAAGAACGAAGTGCCGCCCGAGTTTGTTGTAAGCGTGTTGCATACGGAGATGTTTGTAGAGCACGCAAAAAAAACCACACACGGCGTAAACCATCCGCGAACGTCATGGAAATCAATCAAGGAATATTCATTGGCGATTCCGTCATTGGCCGAACAAAAAAAAATCGCGGCGGTGCTATTAAAATTGCAGCAGGCAATTTTAATCCAGGAGCAGACGCTCGACACGCTGCGCGAACTCAAAAAAGCCACCATGCACAAAATCTTTACCGAAGGCCTCCACGGAGAAGAAACCAAAGAAACAGAATTTGGCTTTGTGCCTGAAAGCTGGTGCATAGAACCGCTAGGGGAGTGCTGTGCTGTACAGACCGGAATAACAAAGGGAAAAAAGATTGCGGGTGATGAAGCTGTAGAACTTCCGTATTTACGTGTCGCCAATGTGCAGGATGGGCACCTTGATTTGACAAACATGAAAACAATTCGTTTGCGGAGGACGGAAATCGAACGATATTCACTACAGGACGGTGATGTGGTTCTTACAGAGGGCGGTGATTTCGATAAACTGGGACGCGGCTTTGTCTGGGAGAACCAAGTTCCGAATTGTGTTCATCAAAATCATGTTTTTGCCGTGCGTGCGGACCGTACCCGATTGATTCCGCACTTTCTTGCATACTTAGCTCAAAGCCCATATGGCAAAGCGTATTTCCTTTCGGTTGCGCATAAAACTACGAATTTGGCGTGCATTAACAGCACAAAGTTGAAAGGGCTGCCTGTGCCGATTCCGAGCATGGCAGAGCAACAGAAAATCATTTCCATTTTCCAAACTTTGGACAAAAAGATCGGGGTGCATGAGCGCAAGCGGGACACGTTGAACGAGCTGTTCCGCACCACACTCAACCAGCTCATGACCGCCAAAATCCGTGTCAACAATCTCAAAATCGACACATCGGAGGTTGAGGGATGAGAGTTGGACTTTTCGGACAGGGACAAAGAGGAGGAGGGGTGTTGTCATGAAGCTGACGCGCAGAATGCTGGCAGAGAAGCTGGAGTGGATGGCCAAATTGCCGGAAGAAAAAATTCCGCGTGATGCGGAAGGGCTGCGGGAGCTTCTGTGCCGGGTTTTGCGCGATGTGCGGGAGGTGCAGGGCTGGGTGTCTGCCCCGTCCGATTCGTCGGACAAGTCGGACGGGTCTGCCCGGTCGGACGAGTCGGGTAAGACTGGCGAGAGACTCATTCCCAAACACGGCGGATACCGCCGTCTCAAAAGTTTCCAAACCTCGGAAATTGTGTATGACGCGACGGCCATTTTTTGCGACCGGTTTGTCGGCAAGCGGTCGCGCACGCACGACCAGATGGTGCAGGCGGCGCGCAGCGGACGGCAGAATATTGCGGAGGGCAGCATGGCTTCGGCGACCTCCAAAAAGACCGAGCTGAAGCTGACGAATGTGGCCAAGGCCAGTCTGGAAGAGCTGCTGCTCGACTATGAGGATTTCCTGCGACAGCACAAGCTGCGCCAGTGGGACAAAAACGATCCGCAAGCACTGTCCGTGCGCAACCGCTATCGCGAGTTTCCGGCGGAGTGGTTTCTGAACAGGTGCGTGTCCAACCAGTCCGACTTGTCTGCCACGTCGGACGAAGAGAAAAGAGAACTTCTCGACCCCTACGGTGTGGCGAAGGCCTCGGCGGAGGTTGCCGCGAACACGATCCTCTGCCTGATTAATCAGGCGACGTTTTTATTGAAGCGGCAGATCGAGCGGCTGGAGAAAAATTTTCTGGAAGAGGGCGGGTTTACCGAACGGCTTTATTACAGCAGAAAGAAGAGGCGGGAAAATGAGCCCGGCAAATGAACAGGAAGCGGTGCAGCGGCCGCTGATGGAATATGCAGAGCAGATCGGGTGGGAGGTTGTCCCGCCGGATGAGGCGCTGCGTCTGCGTCGCGGCGAGAGCGGTCTGTTTTTCTATCCGGTTCTGAAGCAGAGCCTTCAGGATTTGAATCCGGAACTGGTGTCCGCCGAAACTGCCGAGCGGATTATTGCCGATCTCGAATCGGTGCGAAATTCCATTGAAGGCAATGCGGAGATGTTCGCCTGGCTGCGCGGCGAGCGCGGCATTTACGACGAGTCCGAAAACCGTCACCGCAATATCAGCCTGATTGATTTTGATTTCACCGATCTGAGCCGCAACACGTTTCAGGTGACGGAGGAGTGGGCTTATACCAATGGTCAAAAAACGAACCGCGCCGATGTGGTCTTTTTGGTCAACGGCGTGCCGGTGGCGGTGACGGAGGCCAAGAGCCCGAAGCGCGAGAACGCGATCGAGGAGGCGCTGATTCAGATTCGCCGCTATCACCGTGAAACGCCGGAGCTGATGACCGCCCCCCAGCTTTTTGATGTGACGCAGATGCTGGAGTTTCACTACGGCGCGACGTGGAATCTGAGCGATAAAAATCTCTACCGCTGGAAGGCGGAGTCCGGCGGCACGTTTGAGGACGCCGTAAAATCCTTTTTTGACCGGACGCAGTTCCTGAAGATGCTTCGCGACTGGATTCTGTTTTTCGTGAAGGACGATGAATTGCAGAAGACGGTTCTGCGTCAGCATCAGATGCGGGCAGTGGAGCGGATTGTTCAGCGCTGCGCCGATCCGGCCCGCAAGACCGGCCTGATCTGGCACACGCAGGGTTCCGGCAAAACCTTTACGATGATTACCGCCGCGCGGGAAATTCTGAGAAGCAAGGAGCTGTTCGGCAAGGCGACGGTTCTGCTGATGATTGACCGCAACGAGTTGCAGGGTCAGCTTTCCGGCTGGGTGGAACGTCTGCTCGGCGAGTGTCAGGCCTCGGATATCAAGGTGCATACCGCCGGGTCAAAAAGCGATCTGGAGCATCTGCTCCGATCCGATTTCCGCGGACTGATCATTACGATGATCCACAAGTTCGACGGGCTGAGGGCGAAGATTAATCCGCGCGACTCCATTTTTATTCTGGCCGACGAAGCCCACCGTTCGATCGGCGGCAATCTCGGTAACTATCTGATGGGTGCGCTGCCGAATGCGACGCTGATCGGCTTTACCGGTACGCCGATTGATAAGACCGCCTACGGCGCAGGCACTTTCAAGATTTTCGGCAAGGAGGACGATAAAGGCTATCTCGACAAATATTCCATCGCGGAGTCCATCAGTGACAAAACAACGCTGAGCTTGAAATATTCCCTCGCGCCCGCCGCTATCCGAGTGCCGCGCGAACAGCTCGATGCCGAGTTTTTCAGCCTGGCGGAGTCCGAGGGCATTTCCGACATCGACGCGCTGAATAAAATCCTCGACCGCGCCGTGAACCTGAAGAATTTTCTGAAGGCCGCTTCGCGGGTTAACCAGGTGGCGCAGTTTGTCGCCGATGATTTCCGCGAGCGGATCGAACCGATGGGCTATAAGGCGTTTCTGGTGGCGGTGGATCGCGAAGCCTGTGCGCTTTACAAAGAAGCGCTCGACAAGTTTCTTCCGCCGGAATGGGTCGTACCGGTTTATACTGCCAGTCACAACGATTCGGAAAAGCTGCCGCTGGTGGCCAAATATCAGTTATCTGCCGAAGAAGAAAAAAAGGTGCGCAAGCTCTTCCCGAAGGCGGATCGCGATCCGAAGATTTTTATTGTGACGGATAAGCTGCTGACCGGGTTTGACGCACCGGTGCTTTATTGCATGTATCTCGACAAGCCGATGCGCGACCACGTCTTGCTTCAGGCCATTGCCCGAGTCAATCGTCCGTACGTTTCGCCGGACGAGGTCAAAAAACCCTGCGGTCTGGTGGCCGATTTTGTCGGCGTATTCGAAAATCTGGAAAAGGCACTGGCGTTCGACTCGGATGTGGTCAGCGGCGTGGTGGAAAATATTGAGGTGCTTCAGGCGCGCTTTTGTCATCTGATGGACACAGAGGCCAAGATTCACCTGCGCTTTGCCCGGCTGTCGAGCGATAAGGAGGTTGAAGCGGCGGTGGATCATTACGCGCTTCCGCGCGACCGCAGCCGGTTCATCGATTTTTTCAAGGAACTTCAGGATTTGTACGAAATCCTTTCGCCTGCCGCATGGCTGCGGCCTTATATCTCCGATATGGGCCGACTTTCGGCGCTCTTTCAGCTTTTGCAGAATACCTACCGCAAGCGGACGGGACATTATCCCGAAATGGCGGCCAAAACCGGAATGCTGGTGCGCGAATCAATTGAAGCGTACGGCGTTAAAACCTCCATGGAAGGTGTGGAGATCAACGAAAAAACGCTGGCCGTCTGGAAGGATAAGGTCGAATCGGAAAATCTGCGTGTGCTGAATCTGATCAATTCCATTTCCAAAACCGTCGCAAAACGGCAGGAACAGGAGCCGTACCTGAAAGCGTTGCAGGAACGGGCCGATGCCGTTCTTGAAAAATATCAGGGGCGGCAGATCAAAGCGCAGGCGGCCATTGAAGAGCTGTTTGACCTTTCTGCAGAGCTGGCTTCCGCCGAGAAGGTACGCAGTGAGCTGGGATTGAGCGGTTCCGAGTTTGCAGTTTACAGCCTGTTGAGCGAAGAGCATGTGGATTATCCGGATGCGCTGGCGGTTTCCATTGCCGAGCTCTTTTCCCGGCATGAAAACTACCGCTTCAATGCCAATGAACTGCGGCAGCTTAAAGCCGCTCTGTATAAACTGCTGCTGCCCGCCGTCGGGAAAGAAAAAATGTTCGAGCTGGCCGACCGCCTGCTGGCGCTGGAGCTGAAATGAAATCTGTCGCTCCATACCGGACAAAACGACCGCAGAGAACACCGGAAGCCCTGAAAGATGAGGTCCGCCGCTGGGCTGAAGTCATCGGCGTGACCCCGGCGCAGATCCGCATTCAGAAAATGAAAACCAAATGGGCGTCCTGTTCACCCAAGGGATGGATCAGCCTGAATCGCGATCTGCTCGAGGAGCGGTCAAAACTTCAGGAAGAAGTTATCGTTCACGAACTGCTTCACCTGAAAGTTCCGAACCACGGAAAACTGTTTAAGAGGCTTTTCTCTTCCTATCTATCAAACCGATAATCTGTTTCTGCATTCCTGCAAGCCTCTGGGTCAGTCCGGCATTCGAACATTCGGCGGGCATTCGGGTCAGGCCGCCTAAATCGTCATTTCTGTTTTTAACCCCGATCCGTGCCCATTCTTCCGTCTTATCGACCGCCCTCATAACCTGCGGGGAAAAATGTCAGAGATTAAAATTCGGAGTCTCCGGAAGTCCGGCAGGCAGGGCTGCCTGCGATACGCGGGTTGCCGAAAAAATGGAAACGGCGTTAACGCCGTTTCCTTTTCGCGTTAACGCCGTTCCCTTTTCTTTTTTGAGCTTAGGCTTTTTTCTTGAACCGTTCGTCAGAGACGAAAAAGGTCAGCAGCAGACCGGTTGTCAGAATTACAGCACCCGCACTGAAGGTGTATAGGGAGGCTTTTTCCGCAAAGTTGTCTTTGATCACTGCGGCGATTTGCGGCCCGGCAATTCCTGCGGCAGACCATGCGGTGAGCAGGGTTCCATAAACAACAGGCATCAGACGGGAACCGAAGATGGTCAGTACGGTGGACGGTGCTGTTCCGAATCCGCCGCCGTAGCAGAGCAGTACGTAGCAGACGAGGATGCCGAAAATCAGCGGACTTTTCACGAAGAGCAGGGCGATAAAGACCAGAATCTGTGAGCCCAGAATCAGGCGGAAGGTTTTCACCCGGCCGACTTTGTCGGAGAGGCCGCCCCAGAAGAAACGGCCGACTCCATTAAACAGCGAACTGACGGCGATCAGTGTTGCGCCGATACCCGCCAACGCCGTCTTGGCGGCTTCGGGATCCAGATCGGCGTATTTGCCCGTGGCTTTGACGAGACTCTGAATCATCGGGGACTGGAAGCCGATGAACATAATGCCGGCCGTGATGTTGGCGAAGAAGAAGAGCCAGATCAAAAGAAAGCGGTTGGAGCAGATGCAGTCTTTCGCGGTCATGGAGTCTTTGGCTGCCTGCTGTTCGGCGGTGGCGGACGGGGGAGTCCAGCCGGCCGGGATGTAGCCCTGCGGCGGATTACGCATAAACAGACCGGCCGTGGCGGCCAGCACCATCATGATGATGCCGATATAGAGGAAGACCTGAGGCAGGTTGCCGTCGCAGGCTTTCATCAGGTTCGGGGCAAAAACTTTCGACATAACCAGTGCGCCGAGACCGAATCCCATGACGACCATACCGGTAATAAAACCTTTTTTGTCCGGGAACCATTTGGCGGCAGTTGCCACCGGTGTGACGTAGCCGAGGCCCAGTCCGATCCCGCCGATAATGCCGTATGCCGCGTAAAACATCGGCAGGCTGTGCATCTTCATGGCGACCATGGACAGGATGTAGCCCAGACCGTACAGTGCGCCGCCGGTTGCCGCCAGCTTGGTGGGGCCGAACTTCGGCAGATTGATTCCGCCCCAGGCCGCCGCGATTCCAAGGAAGCAGATGGCGAGACTGAATATCCATGCCACCTGACTGTTGTTCCAGCCGTATGTTGACATGATGGGTTTCTGGAAATAACTCCAGGCGTAGACGGTTCCAAGGCAGACCTGGAGCAGGGTGCCCATAATGGCAATCACCCAGCGATTTCCGATTTGCGTGTTTCCGGCGGCTGCCGCCGTATTCGTTTCACTCATAATCTCATTATCCTTTTATTTAAGGGTTCCGGTTTCAAGACTCTGAACGGCTGCACCCGTTCTGCGTGTAAAGTGATTTACCGCTTTTTCTGCGGTGTTCCCGGCTATTTAAAACAGTTCAACCGGCATTGGCAGATTTTGATTTTTTCGCTGTTGCAAAGATCACCGATTACGGCGGGAGAAACGTTAAAGTCGTCCGCAATTTTCAAAGCCTGTTCACAGGACAGCTTTGTTTTTTCTCCATCTGAAAACGCTTTTTCCAGAATTGCTTTTTTGAGGTGTTCCATGGGCATCCTTCCTGAAAATGAGTGGCCTGTGTCTCATATCGGCGACTTCGGGTAAATAAAAAAATGATATAGATGTTAATTTAATACATATTCAGTAACATTATTGGCAACTGGCAGCCAATAAGCACCGTTTTAGCGCGATAAACGTAACATAAAACCGCTTTATGTGACATAAAAGCATTCCGCCCGGTCCGGGTTCGCAAAAAACTTTCGGATATGTTGACAGGTGCATAACGATGGCCTATAACCGCAGTCCACAGTTGTCCGGAGGCCGTCTTTTCTTGAAAAATTTATTGTCTGACGATAACGATCACAGGAGTCTCCAGGGCAATCGCATTAAAAAGTTGTTTAAAATCAATGCCTCAAATACCATAATATTTTTGTAGTTTT
>JALOTS010000344.1 GCA_025457785.1 Pontiellaceae bacterium
GTGTTTCCGTAATCAGCAACGAGCTCCATGCGAGTTTCAAACTCAGCGCGGGCGGCGAATATCTGGCGCTGGTCAACAGCGACAACGAGGTCATCCATCAATACAGCCCGGAATTCCCGCCCCAAACCACAGATGTGTCGTACGGACTGGACGGGGTTTCAGGCGGGCCGACCTATTTTGCCGTTCCAACCCCCGGAACGACCAACGGACAGGGCATTGCCGAGGCCGTGCAGTTTTCCGCCAGCAGCGGCACCTTTACCAATGCGTTTTCCCTGACTCTTTCCGTGAATTCGACAAACGCCTCCATCCGCTACACCACCAACGGATTGCTTCCGGCAACCAACTCAACGCTCTACACCGCGCCGACGTTCATTCACCTCACAGCGGATGCGGCGGCATTTACTTCCGATCTGCCGCTGATCATCCTTGAAAACTTCGGTGCCGGGGAAATCCCGGCAACAACCAATCCACCTCCCAATCTGCAACTGATTACAGCATTGTTTATCGAACCGGTCAACGGCACTTCCCGCTTGACCGATACCCCGGTGATTTCTTCACGAGCGGGAATCCGCAGACGAGGGGAATCCACCATGAGAGCTACGGATAACAAACCCAATCTCGCTCTTGAAACCTGGGGAGAAACCGACGATCAGAGCCGATCCATCAAGCCGTTTGGCCTGCCGGCGGAATCCGACTGGGTTTTACATGCACCGTGGAACATTGATACCGCGATGATGCGCAACTCCTTTATTTACGATGTGAGCCGCGAAGCAGGACGCTATGCGTCGCGAAACCGCTTTATCGAAGTCTTTTTGAATTATGACGGCGGATCAGTTTCTGCTTCCGACTACTGCGGGCTCTACGTTCTGCTGGAAAAAATTAAAATCGGCCCGGATCGCGTAGATATCAAAAAATTATCGCCCGCCGCCGACACAGAACCCGATATTTCCGGGGGATACCTGTGGAAAAAGGATAAAATGGAAGCCATCGATGATCCGAATAATTTTGTTATCGCCGATCAACAGTGGCCAACAAACATGACCGCCCGTCCGCTTCAATTTGTATCCCCGTCAGGAACGGAGCTCACCGAAACGCAGAAAACCTGGATCACCAATTATCTCAATGCAGCCGATGCGACGATTCCCTCCGGAAACTACACGGAACGAATCGATGTGGAATCCTTCGCCGATCATCACATTCTGAACGTCTTTTCTCAAAATGCGGACGGCCTCTCCGCGAGCACCTTTTATTTCAAAGATCGGAACGGACGGATCAACATGGGACCGATTTGGGATTTTGACCGCTCCATGGGATGCGATAATGATACCCGGCCATCGAATCCGGAAGTATGGAGTTTCGCGGCCGATACCCAGTTTTTCTTCCGGAGTGCAGGGATCCTTTGGTTTGCCAAGTGGGCGGCCGGCAGCCCCGACTTCTGGATGAAATGGACGGATTGCTGGCAGGCGATGCGCGACGGGCCGCTCAGCGATGCAAACATAGAAGCCCGCATTGAAGGGTATCGAACCGAAATTTCAGATGCGGCTGAAAGAAATTATACCCGCTGGACCTTTACAAATTGTCCGAATCCAGAGGCATGGCCGGGCAAGGTGGACACCTTCAAAAACCACGTATTGACCCGCGCACACTGGATCGACAATCAACTGCTTGACCCACCTGCGCTTAATCAGGCGGGCGGGCTGGTTACAAACGGTTTTCAGGTTACGTTAAGCAACGGAACGAACAGGATATATTATGCCGTGAATGGCGCCGATCCCCGCGCCCCAGGCGGCAGAGCGACCGGAACCCTCTATTCCGCATCGATCTCCATTACCGAAAACACACTGATTAAAGCCCGCACCTGCAACCGGACCAATTTTTCAGGCGCGCCTCAGTCGTGGCCGTGGAGCCCGCTGCGCGAGGCAATGTTTGTGGTAACCCCTGCCCCGCTGGCCATCACCGAAATCATGTACCATCCGCGCACGCCGACCAATGATGAAGAGATGGCCTACTCAACCTCCGATTTCGAATTTATCGAAGTTCAAAACACGAGCGGAGCCTCCTGCCGTCTCACCGGCGTTCAATTCCTCGACGGCGTTAATTTTGATTTCACCTACGGAAGCAACACCACGCTGGACGCGGGAGCGTACGGCGCAGTGGTCGCCAATCTCGATGCCTTCAAACTGCGCTATCCCGACTGGGCCGAACGGAACATTCTCGGCGTTTTCACCGGAAAACTGAATAATGACAGTGAGCGGCTCAAACTCGGATATGCCCCGACAAACATGGCTCCCCTGCTGTCGTTCGACTATGAAGCGGACTGGTATCCCTGCCGGCCATCGACGGAACACCGGGCGCGGCGAATCCCGCTCCGGCTTATCCCGTCGGGGCAATCGTCATCAATGAAGTGCTCTCCCATCAGGACGACGATACTCCCGGCGACTGGATTGAACTGCGCAACACCACCGCAAACAGCATCAACATCAGCGGCTGGTTTTTAAGCGACAGCCGGAGCGCGCTGACCAAATATAAAATCACCAACACCACCATTCAGGCCAACGGGTATGCGGTTTTCACGGAATACAGCCACTTTAAGACCAACTTCGCCCTGAGCGAATTCGGCGACTCGGTCTATTTATCGGCGGGTTCCGGCGGAAAGCTGGCGACACCGGCCTATCGCGAAAGCGTATCGTTCGGGGGACAGG
Source organism: Pontiellaceae bacterium (assembly GCA_025457785.1). Taxonomy (GTDB): domain Bacteria; phylum Verrucomicrobiota; class Kiritimatiellia; order Kiritimatiellales; family Tichowtungiaceae; genus Tichowtungia. The sequence goes on from JALOTS010000344.1 coordinate 2,703, forward strand.
AACGCAATGTCACCTTCGGACGCTACGTAAAGAGCGACGGATCAGTCGATTTTCCCGCGATGGCCTCAGCAACCACGAATGCCGCGAATTCGGCGCCGCGCGTCGGGCCGGTGGTCTTTGACCAGATCATGTACAACCCCCTCTTCGGCGGCTATGAGTATCTCCGGCTGAAAAACACCTCCAATTCCGTCGTCGAACTGTACGACCCGCTCAATCCGTCCAACACCTGGAAAGTATCCGGCATCGACTTTCATTTCCCGACGGGCACGGAGCTGACGGCCGGCGATTCGCTCATTCTGGTGCGCGACACCATCAGCGCGGAAGCCTTCCGGACGCTGTTCTCCGTTCCCTCCTCCATTGACATCTTCAACTACAGCGGCGCGCTGGACAACGACACTGACACCCTGGTTTTAGAAAAACCCGACGAGCCGGAAATCGCCACCGGCTTTGTGAAATACATCACCGTTGAACGGGTAAAATACAGCGATCACGATCCGTGGCCCGCAGAGGCCGACGGACTCGGCAAAGCACTGGGCCGGATCAACCCGGCAACCTATGGAGATGATGTTATCAACTGGCAGGCGGAGGATCCCGACTATGCATATATTCCGCCGAATTACCTGCTGACCGTAAATTCCGGTTCCGGGGACGGAACTTATCCGGCCGGAACCGTCGTACCCATTCAGGCCGATCCGCCGGGATCAGACCGGACCTTCTCGACATGGACGGGTCATACCGCCGGCATCGCAAATAAAACAGCGCCTTCCACCACGCTCACCATGCCCGCTTCGAATGTCACGATTACTGCGGTATATGTCACCAACTGTCTCCTGACGGTACATTCCGGTTCCGGGGACGGAACTTATCCGGCCGGAACCGTCGTACCCATTCAGGCCGATCCGCCGGGAACGGGACGGGCCTTTTCCAGATGGACCGGCAACACCTCCGCCGTTTCAAGTGTCATTTCCGCGTCAGCGTCGATCACGATGCCCGCGCAACATATCACGGTTACAGCTGCGTACGCCTCCAACACCACGCTGGTTGCGCAGGGAGCTGTCTGGAAATACAACGATCTGGGAACAAACCTCTATACCGCGTGGAGAAATACCGGGTATAACGATTCAATCTGGTCAAACGGTCCGGCAAAGCTCGGCTACGGCGATAATGCTGTTACTGTAGTAAGCTACGGGCCGGACAGCAGCAACAGATACATCACCACCTATTTCCGGAAGAACTTCACCGTGACGAATGCATCGGCAGTGACATCACTTACATTAAACCTGCTTCGCGATGACGGCGCCGTCGTCTATCTCAACGGAACCGAAGTACTGCGCGACAACATGCCTTCCGG
>JALOTS010000106.1 GCA_025457785.1 Pontiellaceae bacterium
CTCTTCGAATCAACTGGAGCTGTTTTCAGAGTACAAGCCATGACAGAAATTCGTATAGCCGCAATTGTGGAGGGTCACGGAGAGTGTGATGCGGTGCCAGTTCTGGTTCGGCGTATTGCATTGGAGATTGACCCCGGGTTTGTGCCCAACGTTTTGCGTCCGCTTCGGGTTCCTGCGACGAAGTTGATGAAAAAAGAAGAGCTTGATCGTTCAATCGAATTTGCCGCGCGGAAACTCCAAGGGCGAGGAGGGATTTTAATCCTTGTTGATTGCGATGATGGATGCCCGGCCCGCGAGGGGCCGCATCTACTCAGTCGAGCTCGGCAGGTGCGTCCAGACGTTCCGATTGCAGTTGTGCTGGCGAAAAAAGAATACGAAGCGTGGTTTTTGGCCGCTGCGGAATCGCTTCGGAATAAAAGGAGTCTTCCAGACACACTCGTCAGTCCACAACATCCCGAAGAAATCCGTGGTGCAAAGGAATGGCTTTCAGACAAAATGCCTGGAGGCGTTCGCTATTCTGAAACCAGTGATCAGGCGGCGTTAACAAAAGAATTTGATATGGTTGCCGCCCGGCGGGCCGATTCCTTTGACAAGTGTTACCGGGAAATCCACAAAATGCTTTCGACCTTACGGCAGACCGTAATAAATTGAGAAACAATGCCCAACTCAACCCGACAGACAATAGCCCGCTGGATCGCCGCTGAAGAAGGCCAGTTCTTTGAGCGGAAGTCGGCGTTGGATCGTTTTTCAAAAACGGCACTTCCTGCGGCTGGCATGAACGGTTTGCCAAAAAATAATTATAAAAAAGGATTCCTGTCCGGGGGACCCATTTCGTATAAGTACGTCAACACATGCGCCGTGCCGCTCGTCCGCAAGGAGGATGCACATAACGGGCGCATTTTTGTATTTCAAAGCCCTTTCAACCGCAATCGGCGACCACAGTTGATTTGTTTTCAGCTTCACGCCATGATCAGCACCAATGAACAGGAGGGAGCCTTCTATGTCAGCGACAAATTTTAACACAAAAAATGATACACTCCGTAAGCTGTTGGGAAACGGGTTAACCTATCGTATTCCGCGCTTTCAACGCGATTACAGTTGGACTGAAGAGGAATGGGAAGACCTGTGGATGGACATTTTAGGCACCATCAAGCCCGGCGGAGAGTCCGCTCATTATATGGGATATCTCGTTCTGCAGTCGGAAAACGACAAGGTATTTGATGTGATTGACGGGCAGCAACGGCTTACTACCTTAAGTCTGATTGTGCTGGCAGTTCTGAAAAATCTGCACCGGTTGATTGCGGATAAAAAAGATGCGGAACGCAACCAGCCTCGTTTGGAACAAATCCGGCAGACTTATATCGGATATCTTGACCCCGTCACACTGGTTTCCCGCTCCAAACTGACATTGAATCGAAACAACGACAATTACTACCAAACGTATCTGGTTCCGCTCGGACATTTGCCGCAAAGGGGATTCCGGGCTTCGGAACACGGTCTGCGCAAAGCATTTGAGTGGTTCGATAAAAATATTGCCGACCATTTCGTCAAGGGACACAGCGATCCGGGGGTTGAGCTGGCCAAGTTTGTGGAAGCGATGAGCGATAAGCTTTTCTTCACCGTCATCACGGTGACTGACGAGTTGAATGCCTACAAGGTATTCGAAACCCTGAATGCACGCGGCGTTCGCTTGTCCGCAACAGACCTCTTGAAAAACTATCTGTTCTCGGTATTGCATCGCGAGGGTCAGCATGAACACGAAATGAAAGCTCTGGAGACACGGTGGGAAGCGATGGTTGGACGACTGGGCAGTGAAAGCTTTCCTGATTTTCTAAGAGGTCACTGGAACAGCCGTCACTCGTTCGTCCGGCAGACTGAACTGTTTAAAACGATCCGCAGTAAAATCAACACTCGCGATGCGGTGTTCGATCTGATTCGCCATATGGAAGAAGATATGGATACGTACATGGCGCTGACCCAACCCGACACCTCTTCGTGGACTCCAAAACAAAAAACATACGCTAAAGAATTACGGATGTTCAGCGTTCGCCAGCCGTTTCCTTTACTGATGTCCGCCCGGCGCGTCCTTCCGGATGCAGCCTTTGAATCGGTTCTGCGGGCCTGTTCAGTCATCTCCTTTCGATACAATGTAATCGGAAGTCAGCCGACCAACGAACAGGAACGAGTGTATAACAGTGTGGCGGAGAAACTTTCTCGGCAAGCATTGACGGATGCCGGAACAACCATTTCTGCGCTGGCCTCCATTTATCCAAGCGATCAGGCTTTCCGAGCGGCTTTTGCTGAAAAACTGCTGCGCACCACACAATCCCGCAATAAACGGGTTGTTCGTTATGTTCTTTGCGAGCTGGAGAAAAAACTGACCGGGGTGGATTTGGATTTTGATAGCGACAGTTTTAATCTGGAACACATTCTTCCCGAAAACCCCGAAACGGGATGGGATGCGTTCTCCGATGATGAGATCGAAGCACTGGTCTACCGCATGGGGAATCTGACATTGCTCTCAAAAGGTGCAAATAACGATCTGGGAAACAATCCGTTCGCGGTTAAAAAACCGGTTTATGCTGCCAGCGGGTTTGGTATCACCAGAAAGATAGCGGAAGACAACGCAGCTTGGGATGCGGGGCGACTCGCCGCCCGACAAACCTGGATGGCGAATCAGGCAACATCCATCTGGCGGATCGATTCGCTGTCATAACCGTGAAAAACAAACCAAACGCCGTAGCCTCCAAACTTGTTTTCCAAGCAGAAGAAATGAGCACAACCCGACAGACAATAGCCCGCTGGATCGCCGCTGAAGAAGGGCCGTGCCTGGAGCGCAAAAGTGTTCTGGTTGACCCCAGGGCACTGGCGGTTTCGCTGGTGGCGATGGCGAATGCCGACGGCGGGACGGTTTTAGTCGGAATCCGGGATAACGGCGACATCGAGGGCGTGGCCGGGCATGAACAGCGGGTGAATGAGCTGTTGCGCGTTCCGTTCGATTTCTGCCGTCCGACGGTGAAGATGGATTTTGAGTTTGCGGAATGCAACGACCGCAAAGGTAAGCCGAATCAAATTCTCGTGCTGAAGGTACATCAAAGTCAGTCCGTCCATGCCAATCAGGCCGATGAAGTGTTTTACCGCGTGGGCGATAAGTCGAAGAAGCTCTCATTCGACGAGCGTATGCAGTTGATGTATGACAAGGGCGACCGGTTTTATGAGGATACGTCTGTGGCCGGTGCCTCCGTTGACGATTTGAATCTTGAGCTGGTGAAAGAGTACACCAAGCGGATTGGTTATTCCAAACCGCCCTTACATTTCCTGCGGGAGAATCACGGGTTTATCAAAAAAGAACGTGATGCGGAACAGGTCAGTGCCGCTGCGATTCTTCTGTTCGGGAAAGATCCACAGAAATTTTTTCCGCGAGCCCGAGTGCGCTTTATTCGCTACGAAGGCATTGACGAGAAAACCGGCGCAAAGATGAATGTGATCAAGGATGTTTCCTTCGAGGGAACGATTCTGGAAACCGTTCAGAAAGCCGTCGCTTTTGTTTCAACCCAGATCAAGGAGCATACCTATCTAGGCAAGGGCGGGTTGTTCGTTACCGATACGCAGTATCCGGAGTTTGTGCGGCAGGAAATTCTGGTCAATGCCGTGGCGCATCGCGATTACAGCATTAAGGGAACGGATATTCAGGTTAAGCTGTTCGATGACCGGTTGACGGTGGAAAGCCCCGGCACGCTGCCCGGACTTGTGCGGCTGAACACGATGCGAAATGTTCATTTTTCGCGTAATCCGAAGATTGCCGCGTTTCTGCGCGACTACGGATATGTCAAAGAGTTCGGCGAGGGCATTGACCGGATGTGTGCCGAATTGGCCGGGCTGGGTTTGCCGGAGCCGGAATACCGGACGGAGTCGTTCATGCTGCGCTGCACGGTCAGGGCCGCTGATGTCGGCGTGCGGTTCGACGGCGGAAAGGGTTCGGGAGAACGTTCGGGAGAAAGTGCGGGAGAAAAGCCGGGAAGCACAGCCGAATTGAGCGCGAATGTCTCTAGCGCACAAGTCACCGCACAAGTCACCGCACAAGTCACCGCACAAGTGGGCCGGTTCTGTATCGAGCCGCAGAGCGCCAGAGACATCATGGCGGAACTTGGACTCAAACATTGGAAAACATTCCAGACCAATTATCTCAATCCGTTGCTTGATGCGGGATTTTTGGAAAGAACCATTCCGGATAAGCCGAACAGCCGCCTTCAGAGGTATCGGTTGTCTCAACGAGGAAAAGATATTTTGGAAAAAGGATAATCCGATATGCCAACGCACGACATTATAGATAATCGCACGGAGAAGCTGGTTGACCACCTTAATCAAATGCTCGGGTCGAGCGAACGCGCCCGCTTTGCAGTCGGCTATCTTTTTCTTTCCGGCCTGACCAGCGTGGCAAAACGACTTTTAGCCATGAAGGAACTCCGCCTGCTGATTGGCAATACGACAAACAAGGAAACGGTTGAACTTTTGGCCGAGGGCTACAAGCGGCTTGATCTGGCCGCCGAGGAAATGGAGAAGCAGGTTTATCCGAAACGCACTGAGGCCGGAAAGATGGCCGGTGAAACGGCGGAGAATCTTCGTAACGCCGTGGAGTGGATGGATCAGACCGACGAGGCGCAGGATTTGATCGAGGGGCTTATCCGGATGATTGAGGAGAAACGGTTGAAAGTCCGTGTGTACACCAAGGGCCGTCTTCACGCCAAGGCGTACATCTGCGATTACGGGAAAGTGTTTGATTTGGTGGGTACGGAAATGGATCGGCATGAAAAAGGAATCGCCGTCGTAGGTTCCTCCAATTTGACCCTCGCCGGACTGACCCATAACACCGAGCTGAATGTGGTCGTTCAGGGTAATCAAAACCATAAGGAGCTGGTTCGCTGGTTCGATGCCCTTTGGGATGAATCGCCTGATTTCGACGAAACGCTGATGGCCGAGCTTAAAGAATCCTGGGCGGCGGCGCAGGTTCAACCTTACGATATTTACATGAAGACGCTCTACGCGCTTGTGCGCGACCGGATGGAAAACGAAGACGATCATGAGCTGCTTTGGGACGATGATATTTTCCGCAAACTGGCGAGTTTCCAGAAGGTGGCGGTCCGGCAGGCGATCCAGATTGTGCGCGACTACGGAGGGGCGTTTGTTTCTGATGTGGTCGGATTGGGCAAGAGTTATATCGGCGCGGCGATTGTAAAACATTTCGAGCGCACGGATCACGCCCGTCCGCTGATCATCTGTCCGGCCCCGCTGGTGGAAATGTGGGAACGTTACAATGAGTTTTATCAACTGAATGCCCGTGTGCTTTCAATGGGCTTCCTGCGGGAAGACGACGATGCCGGAGTCACCATGCTGCTGAACGACGTTAAGTTCAAAGACCGGGACTTTGTGCTGATTGACGAAAGCCACAATCTGCGGCATTCAGACACGCAACGATATAAGGTCGTTCAGACATTCCTCTCGACAGGGCGGCGTTGCTGTCTGCTTACCGCAACCCCCCGCAATAAGAGTGCATGGGATGTTTACCATCAGATCAAATTGTTTCATCAAGATGACCGGACGGATTTGCCGGTTGACCCGCCAAACCTGAAAGAATACTTCAAGCTGATTGATAAGGGTGATCGCAAGCTGCCCGATCTGCTGACCAACATTCTCATCCGGAGAACACGTCAGCACATTCTGCGTTGGTACGGCTTCGATTCTGAAACCCACGAGCCGGTCGATCCGGGCCGGTTTCAAGATTATCTGCAAGGGCGGCGCAAGGCGTATGTTCTGGTGGCGGGGAAGCACCAGTTTTTCCCGAAGCGGGAGCTGGAAACGATCGAGTACAGCATCGAGGATACCTATCAGGGACTTTATCAGGAGTTGCGCGGCTACCTCGGGAAACCCCGCAAGGATAAGGGACAGAAGTTGCGGGCGGGCGAGCTGACTTATGCCCGCTTCGGCCTGTGGCATTACGTTAAAGCGGACTGTCAAAAAAAAGAACCCTGTTTCAGCCTTCACCGGGCCGGAGCCAATCTGCGCGGACTGATGCGCGTTCTGCTTTTTAAGCGGTTTGAGTCCAGCGTGTTTGCATTTCAGCAAACAGTGAAACGTTTGCTGTTAGTCAATGAACGGTTTCTTGCGGCATTGAACGGCGGGATGATTCCCGCCGGTGAGGATGCTCAGGCCATTCTCTATGAAAGCGACAGGCTGAACGAAGGGCAAATCGTGGACGCTCTCCGAAAACTGCCCGGACGATATTCTGTCGAAGATTTCAACGTCGATCTGCTCCAACAGCATGTTAAACACGACATCGAGCTGCTCAAGAAAGTTCAGGCGCTCGTTCTGCCCATCACGCCGGAAAAAGATGCAAAACTTCAGACGTTGAAAGCGCGGCTTTCCGCCGCTCCGCTGAAGAGCGCGAAGCGGTTGATTTTTACGGAGTATGCTGACACCGCCAGATACCTTTACGAAAACTTGAATCCTGACGGCAAGTATCCGGACATCGAAGTTATCTTCAGCGGCGACAAGAGCAAGGAAAAGGTAGTGGGCCGTTTTGCGCCGAAAGCCAACCCGGAATATCGCTTTGCCAAAGACGAGGCGGAGTTGATGATGGTGATCGCTACCGACGTGCTCGCTGAAGGATTGAATCTTCAGGACTGCGACAACATTATCAATTACGACCTGCACTGGAATCCGGTTCGCCTGATTCAGCGCTTTGGGCGTATAGACCGTATCGGCTCGGAGCACCAGAAAGTTTTCGGATTCAACTTTTTGCCGGAACTCGGCATTGAAAAAAATCTCGGCCTGCGGGAAAAACTGCACAACCGGATTCAGGAAATCCACGATACAATCGGTGAGGATGCCGCCATTCTGGATTCGTCTGAACAAATCAATGAAGAGGCGATGTTTGCTGTTTATGAAACTCAGGGAGGAAAAGCCGTTCAACTGGATCTGTGGGGCGGTTCGGATGATGACGGTTTTCTTGACCTGAACGAAGCGGAAGAAATCTTACGGCAGCTTCGGAAAGATAATCCGGCGGAATATGAACGGGTCGCCAGCCTGCGCGATGGTATCCGGACGGCCCGTTCTTCGCTGGATCGCGGACTCTATGTTTTTTGTCAGGCCGGACGTTTTCAGCAACTGTTCCTGCTTGATGAAAAGGGCGAGATTGTTTCCAGAGATATTCCCCGAGTGGTCGGGACCGTAAAGTGCGCACCTGATGCCAAAGTCGCGCCTTTGCCGGGTGGATACAACCAGACCGTTATGGCGATTCAGCGTCGGTTCGCGGAAGAAGTCCGGCATCGTGAAGCCGAACGAACCTATGCCGCCAATTTAACCCACGGCCAACTTTACGTTTTGCGGGAACTGCGAATGCTGTTTGAAGTTA
>JALOTS010000345.1:0-2136 GCA_025457785.1 Pontiellaceae bacterium
TTACCACAATATTTCTCAAGTTCCTTTAGCATAGGGTCGTCGGCAAATTTGGCCTGGAGGCAGAATTTCACCAGAGTTGAGGCAGTTGTTTTTTCAAAATCCGGGGGTGTCCGGCTCAGGGTCGCGGGTCATGAACAGCGCTGGACGGAGCATCTCGCGCTTGATTTGATTCTTTAAGCTGTTAGCGTGAGGGTGAAGGGTGGAATATCTATGAGATTTTTTGATGCACATTGTCACTTGAATAATCCGTCCGGCGATTCCTTCGCCGCAGACGAAACCCTTCGTCTCGCAAAAATAACGGAACGTGCGGCGGCCGCAGGGGTGAACCGGATCGTCTGCTGCGGCACAAACCCCGCAGAGGGAAAAAACGTTTTACACTGGTCGGAACAATTCCCTCAGATTATTCCAATGGTTGGATTGCATCCCTGGTTTGTTACCTCTCATTGGCAGGACGATTTCCAGGTATTGGAAGAAATGGTTCGCCGGTTTCCGGCCGTTGGAATCGGCGAAACGGGGCTGGATTTTCAGAAGCGGTTTATAAACCGCACAGAGCAGGAAGCGTCCCTTGCGGCACATCTGGATCTGGCGAGCGAATTAAACCGCCCCGTGGCAATACATGTTGTACAGGCCTGGGGGCGGTTGATCGAAATTCTTCGCCGGCATCCTGCACCGGCCGTTCTGTTTCACGCCTTCAGCGGCCCGGCGGCGCTGATTCCGGGTCTGGTGAAACTCAATGGCTGGTTTTCGTTTTGCGGGTCGGTGACGAACCCGCGTGCCATACGGGTGAGAGCCGCCGTCACCGCAGTTCCCGCCGACCGGTTGTTGATCGAAACCGATTCGCCGGATTTCCCGCCCCTGGGGTGTCCTGCACCCAACGAACCTGCCAACCTGATTCAGGTCGCCCGTGCTGTTGCGACGTTGCGCGGCGTTTCACTGGATGAAATTTCCGAACGGACCTGGGACAACGCATCCGAAATTTTCAGCAGGAGCTGACAGGCGGTTTCGATATCCGCGCCGTAGGCGATGATGCCGTCTTCATGCCCGGCCATGACAATTAAACCTTGCGCCGAACCGGCATCACGAACCCGTTGCATGGTTTCTTCCGCCAGTTGCGGCGTGCCGTAGGCCGTCTGCGCGGAGGTTTGCGGATACCCGTTCGTCAGCATAAAACGGAACAACCCCGAATGATGAATATGAATGACACACCGGACCGCCGGATTCGCCCGATAGACCGAGCCGTGGCTCATGGATTCTGAGGAGGCCTGAATTCGCCCGGTGCAGAAAACTTCATTCCTCCGGATGTCAAATGAATCCACCCGGCAATAGTCCGTCAGGGTCAGAATCCGTTTGGCGCCCGTAGCGGTTCCGCTGATGATAAACTGAGCTGTTTCATTCAGCCGCACGCTGACATTGCCGTAGCCGACTCCGTCGGGCAACACGCCGATCATCCCCAGATCATGCAGCGCGGTCCGGACTTCATTTAAACGCCGCAGTTCCGGAGTTTCCGGAATATCCCCGTCCGTCAGATGCGCCGTGAATTTTACATACCCCTCGGTCATGCCGACCTCCGCTGCTCGGGAAAAAGGCTCAGTATTCCGTTTTCGGAGGCCGGACAAATGCCGCGTTCGCAGATCAGACCGGTGATCAGTCGCGCCGGAGTCACATCAAATCCGTAATTTTTTGCCCGCGTGCTTTCGGGGCAGATTAAAACCTCCTTCACCGAACCGTCCGCCGTCCGGCCTGACACATAACGGATCTCGCGCTCGTCGCGTTCTTCAATCGGAATCTGCTTCAGACCGTCATTCATCTCAAAATCAAACGTGGACGAAGGGAGCGCGACATAAAACGGAACACCGTTATCCCGTGCAGCCAATGCCTTCAAATACGTCCCGATTTTATTGGCGACATCCCCGTTACGCGTCGTGCGATCCGTTCCGACCAGCACCAGATCCACCAATCCGTGCTGCATTAAATGCCCGCCCGTATTATCCGCAATCAGGTGATGATCAATTCCCTGCTGTCCCAGTTCCCATGCCGTCAGCGCCGCGCCCTGACTGCGCGGACGGGTTTCATCAACCCAGACATGAACGTTAATTCCGGCCTCGTGCGCGGCATAGATCGGCGCCGTTGCAGAAC